>NZ_JAUBRH010000068.1:0-29417 GCF_036701775.1 Microcoleus sp. N9_A2
TGAATATCTACCTAAATGGAATTATCGTGCAGTGCCGACTATTTAACAAACGCTAAAGTTATTAAATTTTCATTCCTTAGAGAGGGACTTCGTTTGTGTAAAAGCAGTTTCAACCGCCGAATTATCTAAAAAAAAGCGCCTGAGTTCCCCCAGACGCATAGCATAAAATAAACAAATTGTCAACCCTAACCTAACCGTTCAAAGCCTCAGCGCCGCCGGAAACTTCCAGAATTTCCTGGGTAATTGCCGCTTGCCGCGCCTTGTTATAAGTCAACGTCAAACTACGGATCAAATCGCTAGCATTCTCACTAGCATTATTCATCGCCGTCATCCGTGCAGCCAACTCGCTAGCTGCAGATTCTTGCAAAGCCCGCAGCAATTGGTTGTTCAAATACAAAGGCAAAAGAGCCTCCAGAATTTGCGCCGGATCTTGCTCGAAAATCATGTCGCGTGGCAAACTCTTCATAGGTGAAGTAACCTTCTCCCGCGATACTTGAAACTGTCCGCCTTGCGATGTCAGGCGGAAGATTTCATCATCGGGAGTTTCCAAACCTTGGGGGTCGAGGGGCAGCAAGGTTTGAATTACTGGGCGCGAACTAATTAGTGACACAAACTTAGTGTAAACTAGCTCAACTCTATCTACAGTTCCTGATAGGAACAAAGACAGCAATTCGTCAGCAATCATCGCTGCTTCCGGTGCTGTCGGAATTTGTTCCAAGTTCATGTAAGTAGCATCAATCGGCTGTTCGCGGCGCTGGAAATACTGAGTAGCTTTGCGTCCTACCAAGATGTATTTGTACTCTAAGCCTTCAGCTTTGATTTCCTTGGCGCGATTTTCGGCGTATCTGATGATGTTGTTGTTGTAGCCGCCGCACAAACCCCGATCGCCCGAAACTACCAAAAGTCCCACCGATCGCACTTCGCGTTTTTTCAGCAACGGCAAATCCAGGTTTTCAAACTGCAAGCGTTCCGCCAAACCGTATAATACCTCTGCCAGTCGATCGGCAAAAGGCCGAGTAGCAGTCACCTGTTCTTGAGCGCGGCGCACCTTAGCAGCAGCCACCAAGCGCATTGCTTCTGTAATCTTTTTAGTGTTCTTGACCGACTTAATGCGATCGCGAATAGTTTTCAGATTTGCCATAATTTTCTCCTTACATCCTTGCCCGCATCTTCTTAATTAAAACCGCAGATTAACGCAGATTAACGCAGATTAACATCAGATTATCTGCGTCTATCCGCGTTAATCTGCGGTTAAAAATTCCTACTTGTCTACGCAGAAACCAAGAAACTTTGCTTGTATTCGGCGATGCCTTCTTTCAGCAGCTTCTCAGCTTCATCAGTCAATGCCTTGCCGCCTTGAACGATTTCGCCGTACTTCGGCTTGCTAGTCCGCAAATAATCGCGCAAACCAACAGTAAACTTGGTGACTTTTTCCACAGCGATATCATCCATGTAGCCGTTAATACCGGCATAGATTATAGCCACTTGTTCGTTCATCGGCAGAGGCGAACTTTGGTCTTGTTTCAACAGTTCCCGCAAGCGCTGACCCCGCGCCAATTGATTTTGAGTAGCTTTATCCAAGTCTGAAGCAAACTGAGAAAATGCTGCCAGTTCTTCAAACTGCGCCAATTCCAATTTCACCTTACCGGCTACTTTTTTCATTGCCTTAGTTTGAGCCGCAGAACCTACCCGCGATACCGAAATACCGGGGTTTACTGCTGGACGCAAACCAGAGTTAAACAAGTCAGAAGAAAGGAAGATTTGACCGTCGGTAATCGAAATTACGTTGGTAGGAATGTAAGCAGAAACGTCTCCAGCTTGGGTTTCAATAATTGGCAAAGCTGTCATGCTGCCTTCGCCCAAATCGTCGCTCAATTTAGCAGCGCGTTCTAGCAAGCGAGAGTGCAGATAGAAAACGTCTCCAGGATATGCTTCGCGACCCGGAGGACGGCGTAGCAACAAGGACATTTGGCGGTAAGCCTGTGCTTGCTTGGAAAGGTCATCGTAAATGACCAAAGTGTGCTTGCCTTTGTACATGAAATACTCGGCTAAGCTAGCACCAGTGTAGGGTGCCAAATATTGCAGGGTGGCGGGGTCGCTAGCGTTGGCTGCTACGACAATTGTGTAGTCCATCGCGCCCTTTTCTTGCAGGACGTTGACGATGTTAGCTACTGTAGAAGCTTTTTGACCGATCGCCACGTAAACGCAAATCACGTTTTCCGATTTTTGGTTGATGATTGTGTCGATCGCGATCGCAGTTTTACCGGTTTGGCGATCGCCAATAATCAGTTCCCGCTGTCCTCTTCCCACAGGAATCATCGCATCAATAGCGGTAATTCCTGTTTGCATCGGTTCGTAAACAGAACGGCGAGAAACAATCCCTGGTGCCGCAGATTCAATCAAGCGAGTCTCAGTAGTTTTAATTTCGCCTTTACCGTCAATCGGACGCGCCAAAGCATCAACTACCCGTCCCAACATTGCTTCACCAACGGGAACTTCAGCAATTCTGCCAGTAGCAGTAACTGCCGAACCTTCTTGAATGCCGAGGCCTTGGCCCATCAACACTGCACCCACGTTATCTTGTTCGAGGTTCAGTGCGATGCCCACGGTGCCGTCGGCAAATTCTAGCAATTCGCCGGACATAGCTTTATCCAAGCCATAAATCCGCGCAATGCCGTCGCCTACTTGCAAAACAGTACCGACGTTAGAGACTTTTACATCTTGGTCGTACTGTTCAATTTGCTGGCGAATAATGCTGCTAATTTCGTCAGGTCTGATTGCTGCCATGTTAATTATTATGTGTCAGTTGTCAGTTGTCAGTCAGTCGATTTTAGATTTTAGATTTTAGATTTTAGATTTACTTCACAGATGAATCTGGGAGCTTGAACTTTGGTCTAAAATTTTGATCTATCCACGACTTAACTCGGGGGCTTGTACCCATTTTTGGGCGGGTCGATGTTTTCGGTAAGAAAGAATTGAGATTTGGTAGTAAGAATTTGGGACTAATAACTGGAAAACATAAATTCACTTATTCCTGCTTCCTGTTTGATTCTTCCTTCTTCCTTCTTCCAACTTCCATCGGACTGAAATCCGTTACATCTGTTACATCCGTTACATCCGTTACAGAATCCGTTGCCGAACTTCCTTCTTCCTTCAATTAAGAATTCAATCGAAGTCCCAGACGGCGCAATTGTCCCCGCAGGCTGGCATCAATTACTTGAGAGCCTACTTTGATTACCACACCGCCGATTAAATCTGCGTCAATTTTGGTTTCAATTTCTACGCTTCGAGCGCTGACCATCGCCTGCACCTTCTCGCGAACAGTCTGCTGTTGAGCATCTGAAAGCGGGACTGCCGATGTAACTTCAGCCAATACTGTTTGGTTGAGTTCTCGGAGCTTTGCCAAGTATTGTTGACCAATTCCTTCTAAAAAAAGAATTCTTCCTTTGTCTACTAACAGCTTCAAAAAGTTGTGCATCAAGGGGTTCATTTCTTCACCCGCTATTTGCTTAATCACGGCTTTTTTAGCATCAGCTTTAATCAGCGGATTAGCTAAAAATTGACGCAAATCTTCGGAACTTTCTAGTAGGCTAAGCAAAGAACGAATGTCTTCGCCGAACTTCTCTGAGAGATTGCTGGACTGAGCCAGTGACATCAAGGCAGATGAGTAAGGCTGTAAGACTGCTGTGCTAACGATACTCACTTTTTAGCCTCCCAGTAACGCAATGCTGCGATCGATTAAGTGGTTTTGGGCGTTTTCGTCCAAGCTAGCTTTTAACTGGCTTTCCACCTTTGCCATTGCCATTGATACGACAGCAGATCTCAGTTGGGCGATCGCTCTTTCGCGCTCCGCTTCCAACTCTTGACCTGCTGTTGCTTTCATGCGTTCAACTTCCTGCGCCGCTTGAGTTAGAATTGCTTCTTTTGCCTTCTTTGCGGTTTCTTCAGCCGTGGCACGAATTCGTGCCGCTTCTGCTTGTGCTTCAGTCAATTTTTGCTGTTGCTCTGATAGAGCTGCTGCTGCATCTTTTTGGCGTTTTTCTGCTTCTCTAATCGCCTCTTCGATGCCCGATCGCCTCTCAGTTAGGATTTTACCTAAAAAGCCGCGCCCGAAATAAAACAGCACTGCAATAATAATGACCAGGTTAATCAGATTGGTTTCTAAAATATCGAAATTGAAACCAAAACCACCTTCGCCGCTAGCTTCTGTGGCTAGCAATAAAACAGTCCCCATGATACTCTTCCATAATTGCGCGTGCAGATTTGGTGAACCGACGTTAAATTTAAGATTGCATCCACAATCTCAAACTTTTCGGTCTCGCTATTTGACCAGCGACGGCCCTAATAGCTTTTCGAGAATTTGGTGGCCCAGAGCATCTACTTGTTGCTCTAGCGAGCGCATAGCTTCTTGCTTTTGCTGCTCTATTTCTTGTCCTGCTTTTTCTCGCGCCACTTGAGCTTCTTGTTGAGCCTCAGCTACTTTTGCTGACCCCATTTTTTGAGCCTCAGCTTGAGCCGCAGCGATTACTGATTGAGACTGCTTGCGAGTTTCTCCCAGTTTATGCTCATACTCCTGCGCTAGTTGCTGAGCCTTTGCCAAGCGTTCTTTGGCTGCGATTTGGGTGTTGCGAATGTAATCAGCGCGATCGTCAATTGACTTGCTGAGCGGCTTGTAAAAAATTACATTCAAGACTGCGACGAGAATTAAAAACTGCACCGCCATCAGAGGCAGCGTAGCATCTAAATCAAACAGTCCCCCTTCCTTTGCCGCTTCTTCAACTGCTAGTAATACTGTCCAGTGCATCATGATTTTTTGACGGCTTCCATCTAATTCGCTTAATCGAATTTAGACTTGAGATTTTGGATTAGAATAACCCTCCAAAACCTCAAATCTAAAATTTCAAATTATTATGCGAAGGGGTTGGCAAACAATAGCACTAGGGCTACGACCAAACCATAAATTGTCAACGCTTCCATAAACGCCAAACTCAACAGCAAGGTGCCGCGGATTTTGCCTTCTGCTTCAGGCTGACGAGCAATACCTTCTACAGCTTGACCTGCTGCATTTCCTTGACCAATACCAGGGCCGATTGCGGCTAAACCTACTGCCAAAGCGGCGGCGATTACGGAAGCGGCGGCAACTGTTGAATCCATGATGATTTTCCTTATCTAAAGTACAAAATTGAGAACAGAAAGTCTACAGAATTGTCCGATTTCACAGCAGTAATTTTGAGGAGAGAAAATTTTATTTTCCTCTTTCATCCTGTGCCATTTGTCGTTAGTTAATCGTGATGTTCTTCGCCGTGACCGCCTTCTAGAGCTTCACCAATGTAGGCTGCGGCCAAGGTAGCAAAAATCAAAGCTTGAATTGCACTTGTAAATAGTCCCAGAACCATCACTGGCAAAGGAACAAATAAAGGCACTAGCAATACTAGCACTCCGACCACCAATTCGTCAGCAAGAATGTTGCCAAACAAACGGAAACTCAGAGACAGAGGCTTAGTGAAATCTTCTATGATTTTGAACGGCAGCATGAAAGGCACCGGTTCTACATAGTGGGCAAAATACCCCAAGCCACTTTTGCTGAGACCTGCATAAAAATATGCCAAAGATGTCAGCAGTGCAAATGCTACTGTCGTGTTGATGTCAGCGGTAGGAGCTCCCAATTCGCCTGATGGCAGCTTAATCAGCTTCCAAGGAATTAGAGCACCAGACCAGTTTGACACAAAGATGAACAGGAATAATGTACCAATAAACGGTACCCAAGGACGATATTCTTTTTCACCAATTTGGTTTTTAGCCAAGTCCCGAATATATTCCAGCGCATACTCCATAAAATTTTGCATTCCGCTGGGAATTCGCTGGATCTTGCTAGTTCCTAAAAGAGAAACTATAACTAAAACAGCAATTACAAACCACGAGGTTAGAAAAACTTGCCCGTGAACTTTGAGACCGCCGAGTTGCCAGTATAATTGCTGACCAACTTCCAATTTGGCGAGGGGGAAACGATTAAAGGTGTTTAGAACGTCAAGCATTGCCATTCAACGGGCTTCCCCATACAATTCGATGAGTTGAGTTGTGCTCTTCTTCCCTGATCTACCTGTAGTCTAGTGCTAATGCACTTCGGATCACGTAAACCATCAGCGCAGCTTTGTAAGTCAGAAATCCCAAAAATATCGGTAAAATCTGTAGCTGATTCCACTGTGTTCCTACTATCATCACCGCGAAAAACAGACCTAACCTGGTCTTGCTGATGCGTTGATTTTCGCTGCCGATTCGTTCAACATCTCTAGCCAACATCTTTAAGTAAACCACACCTGTGCTTGCCCCTAGCAAATAGTTGAGGGCAATGTTGAGTGAGTAAAAAATCCAAACGGAGATAAAAATAATCGCCGTAAAAGCAAGGGTATATGCCAACAACTCTTGTTGGAGGCGATAAAAATCTTGCATGGGATTGCTTGTCTCGGACGATGCTGTCGAGACAGTCTCGACAGTGCCAGCTTGAGGAATATCCTCGTTGGCTGGTGTGGGTTCGGTGGGTGTGTTTTGCGTGTTCACGAAGCTCAGAAACTAATGCAGGTAGCAGGCGAGTGCTTTGCAAACTCAGAAAAATCATACCACGCTGCGGTAACAATACTTAAAATAAAATTAATCATAATTTCCGGAATTTGGTGTCGGGCGCTTCGGAAACCTCAACCCGTTAAATGTCCGATCGACCTCACCCTACCTCTCCTACCGCCAGGCCCACTTTTTTATACATTGTCTTCGTGCCTCTCACTAAATAGTTCTCACTTAGTGAGAGAAAACAGAGGTTGATCGGGCGAATCGATGAGGTAACTCTCCCTTGTCTGCCTCTGCGCGCTACAAGAGTTAATTCAAATTCGATCTCATTCAATCACCTTAAACTCTTGAAGCGCCGGAATGAAATTTTTATTCTCGTGGCTCGATCGACTAAGTTTAATTAAAGCAAATCGCTCGATCGCGCCCAAAGCCTTCCATTGTGCCAAAGTAATAGTCAAATCAAACTCTTGGGCTTTGGCTGTCACAGATTCTGGTATGGTTGCAGCATCCATCCAGGGCGGATTTGGGTCGATCGCCAAATCAGTTCCAGATTTACCAGTATGTTTGATTAATACTTGGTTTAGCTGTTCTCGATATTGGAGAATTTCTGGACTTGTCAAACAAGGAAGCTCTACAATTGTTTGGCGTTCTGTTTGAGTAAAATGATTCCAGTCTTGCAACTTGAGTTTAATGCCGCAAGTATCTAACTTGAGGCGTACTTGCATTGGAATGCAGCGGAGGGCTTCTACAAAATCGGCTTCAAATTTAAAGAATGTCATAGATATATGGATTTGCCAATTAGATTTTTTTTATTAACCGCAGAGGGCGCAGAGAGCGCAGAGTAAGAGAGTAGAGAGAAATTGATGCAGGTTTTTTGCTTTCTATCAATAATTGCAGAAAATTGAATCAGGATTTATACTTAAGTAATATTATACAGTATTGACATGAATCCCGTAGACTACCTTCGGATTAGCTTGATAGACCGCTGCAATTTCCGCTGTCTCTACTGTATGCCGGAAGGTAGCGAGTTGGACTATGTATTGCAGCAGCAGTTGTTAACCCACTCGGAATTGCTAACTCTGCTGCGCGAAGTTTTTATACCTGTGGGATTTACTAAGTTTCGGCTGACTGGTGGGGAACCGCTGCTGCGCCCTGGGGTGGTGGATTTGGTGAGGTCGATCGCATCTTTGCCGGAAACGCGAGATTTGTCAATGACAACCAACGGCTTTTTGCTGGCGGGAATGGCCGAAAATCTCTACAATGCTGGTTTGCGCCGGATTAATATTAGTTTGGATTCCCTGGAACCCGAGACTTTTGATAAGATAATTGGTAGTCGCGGACGATCGCGCTGGATGCAAGTTTGGGAAGGAATTCAAGCGGCTTATCTAGCTGGATTTGACCCGCTGAAATTGAATGTTGTGGTGATTCCCGGTGTGAATGACGGGGAAATATTGGATTTGGCAGAGTTAACAATTAACCGGAATTGGCACGTTAGATTTATTGAGTTTATGCCGATCGGCAATGGCGACTTATTTGGCGATAAAGGTTGGGTAGCATCGGCAGATTTGCGGCAACAAATTAGCAATAAATACGGGTTAGCCGAGTCGGGAATTCGCGGTAACGGGCCGGCGGATGTGTTTCAAATTCCGGGGGCGAAGGGTACTTTAGGATTTATCAGCCAAATGTCGGAGTGTTTTTGCGATCGGTGCAACCGGATGCGTTTGTCTGCTGACGGGTGGTTGCGGCCTTGTCTGCTGAACGAAACGGGTCAAATTGACTTAAAAACTGCTTTACGGAATGGGGTGTCTACAGGCGAATTGCGCGATCGAGTGCGGCACATATTAGAGATTAAACCGGAGATTAATTTCAAGCAGCGAGATTCGGGAACTACTCAAGGAAATTACAGCCGCACTATGTCTCAAATCGGTGGCTAATTATCTATTATCAGGGATAAGTCAGTCTGGAGCAACGCCCTCGCCTTGCGCGCGGATCGATCATAAGCTGGCGTTACCTGTCCTAGGTCGCAGGACTTCGACATTCAACTCTAGTTTCTCTCCTAGCCACAAAGAATGTTTCGTGTGGTCTGCCACATCGTCGCCTGTTTCAGGGTGAATGAGAATATTGAGCCCCTCACGATTCAGCATTAACCAGGGAACGACTTTGCCAAACTGGTCTGGTAAAAATGCAACTTGATACATTGCTTGGGGGTGGGGGCCAATGGGTTTGTCATGCCAACGCCCAAGCTGCACTTCAAACTGAGTCAATCCTTCTCGTACACGCGCTGCGGCATCGCGATTATCAGCGTCGAAGTAAATATGTCCATGAAAACCAACAATTTCGATGGTGTCTTCTTTCATCATTTTCAGTAGATTATTGAGCAGAGATAAACAACTTTATATTAGCTTAACTTGCTAGATATTTTATTCACTCCTGTCAACTCCTTAAGTTGATATCTCCTCAGTCTTTTCTTTTTTTGTTTCATGCTAGGACAATACCAGTATACTCTCTGCTTCTCTATCTCCAAACTGACTAATGATGTCGATTTCATATCGCAGAATTTGAACAATTTTAGATGTTGAGCAATTGCAAACACGGAGATAAATAAATTTGGGAGGATGACCGTAAATTAAACTCCGTTGATGAAAGTCAGAATCTTTGGAAACAATCACAAAATAATTTGTCTTTGCATATTCCCAAATTGGTGCAGGTTTTTGTGGGGTAATGGGATTCTATTTACACTGATTTTTTCTATAGTCCCAAGGTGGACAAGGATTATTTTTACTCCATAGTCCAATTCGCTGATGTTGAGCGGTAGTCTGACCTTGACGCAATTCTTTAACAATAGTGCTACATCTACCAACACCAATATAATGTTCATAGACCCATGCTTGCCCTTCTTGCACCATTTGTAAATTAATATTTTTATTGTCGAAAACCACCAAAACTACCAGTAATTGGTGTTCATATAGGCCTTTATATGCAGGGTAAAGTTTGATTGATGTACCTTTTGGAAGTAGTGTGTTAAGGCGATTATATGCCTCTTTTCCTCCTTCTTGATTTTTTTCAGGTGCGTCAATGCAAGATAACCTTACTGTTATATTTTTTCCTTTATTACTGCGAACAGTGAGTGTATCGCCGTCTTCAATACTGACTACTTGGGCGTTAATAACTTGTGCTTGAACAGCTTGAGCAAAAATCATTATTTTCTTTTATTTGTCAGTTTTTTATGTGGTAGTTAATCTAACTATACCTGTTTTTGAGTTTATACTCTGGATATTTTTGAATTTGATAATATTTTATGTCAAGATATGTGTCTTCTCGATGTAGCTGCAAAGGTTACAGGACTTAGGCGGGGAAAGTGTAGTTTCCCCGCCTAGCTGGATTTATAGATGTTTCAGCCTCTAAATCAGGATATGCTCTTATCCTGATTTAGTGAGATTTGTTGGTCTTCTTAACTGGTTCCCAGGCTCTAGCCTGGGAACCGAGATCCAGAGGCTCTGCCTCGCTAACGGATAAAAACAAAAACAGGAGGCAGATGCTCATGGAATGTGTTCCCAGGCTAGAGCCTGGGAACGAGCAAACACCTACGCTTTGCGCTTCCGACGGCGAATCAGCACACTCATCACTTGCTTCGGATTAGCTGCACGTTGTAGGGGACTCCAATCGCCAACTTCGGCAAATCCCAGGCGGTACAAAGTGAGTATGGTTTCCCTGACACCCTTGGGCGAACCTGTCACCGTTACACACACCACATCCTGTTCCGATTCTGCTGCTGAGCCGTCATTTGGCCGATCGAATTTGTTGTCGTCAGGCAAGAATTCCTGTGACATAATTATGTTCTCCTGGTTTTGGGTTTTCTAGAAAAACCCAAAAACCCAGCCGCCCCGCATTTCAACGCATAGCAGGGCGGCTACAGAGAGTGTTAAGATACTCCGTTAGCCTCCAGACTGCTGATACCAGTTTGGCGGTTAGCTGTCCATTGCTGCTACCAACAGCTTTGGGCAGTGCAACTAGATTTTTGGGCGACGCGGGCTACTTCCTCTACAAGCAAAGCAACCTCTAACTTCAAAGCCTAGCCGCATTTGGGGGCCTGTGTCAATCCATTTGGGATTTTGGATTTGGGAAAGGTGCGTCAGCTTTGAGATTGCTTCACTACCTTCGCAATGACAGAAAATCCTAGTACGTGCATCCAGGATTAACTGGGAACGAGCAAAACATTAGGAGACGGCAGTGCCGTGTCCCTACAATATTATTGTCGGTAGGGACACGGCACTGCCGTCTCCTCTATATCATTCCGGTGTAACCGGAATTGATATCACTCGCAATGACATATTTATCTTTTCTTAGTCGGCGGAGGCCGACTTTGTTTGACAAGAAGCGGTTTCAACCGCGGAATTATCTTGGTGTTAGCAAAATTAGCTGTTTGGCAAAGATCGATCGCACTTCATCCAATCCCATCTCCACATCCGCCAAAATCTCTCCCACAGTTTTGGTATTGCAAGCTTGCAAAAACTCAAATTCCGCACTTGACAAATTGATCAATTGGTAGTTGCAATCAAACACTTGTTGACTCGGCCAACCGTGCATACAACCACTCAACTCTGGAATTGCCGCCAAAAGTGCCTGATCGTCCGACCAATCAATTTTATTAACAGGCTTTTTGCCCAAGAAAAACTCGTAATGAGTGATTTCCGTATCCAACAATTCAATTAATCGATAAAGCTCTCGTTCCGTCAAACCCTGAGCTCTTTCTATCAATTCCGGCGCTTTCCCCAAAAGCCTTTCTAACTGCCAATATCCCGGATTTGAGAAACCGATAAATTCCAATCCCGAAGCGTCAATTAACTCGAACAAAGTCTCAATATTGTAGTCAATTTCCTGCGGGTGAACGTACATATCAGCAAAACATTCGTCTCGCTGATTTTCTCCTGCCCAACGCTGTTTTTCGTACTTGACAAGACGGTTGTTTTCTGGTAATGAAGCAAAGATTTGACGACCGACTTTCACACCATCGGGATAGTCACCTTTTTGCGGGCCTTGGAGAAGTGCGATCGCCCTTTGCATCAGTTGAATCTCCCAGCGTCCGAGCTCAGCATACACAAAAATGTGCATCAAACCGCCGCTTGCCAACTTCGCCGCCAGCGCTTGAATGCCCCGAATCGGATCGGGCAAATGGTGCAGCACGCCCACACAGTTGATCAAATCAAACTCGCCATCTAACTCGGCCGCATCGTAGATGCTGAGGTGGCGAAAATCGGCTTCTCGCGCCCCGGATCGCCTGCAGCGTTCTTGTGCTACCTTCAAAGCACCGGAACTAAGGTCGATCGCCGTTACGGACGCTTCCGGGTTGAGGTGAATCAGATAATCCGTGCTCGAACCAGTGCCGCAGCCCGCATCTAAAATCCGAATATCCAGTTTTGGCGGCTTTTGGCCAGTGCAAAAATTGTAAGCATCAGGCCAACTCCAGCGCCAGTTGTAGCCGGGGGGCGGTTCGTCGGACAAAGGATCGGGGGGAAAAGGAAAAGTATCGTAAAGCCGCCGCACGGCAGCGCTGATATCAGGCGTAGTATCCATAGGTGAGGTAATAGTGCGTGGGTTTTGAGATTGGTTGTCAGTAGCTACGGGGTAACAGCGCTACGCCATCCACTTCTGTGGCTGCGTTACTCGCAACAAAAGTGTCGCTTCGCGATAGTTGGGCAAGCCTGAAACAGAGGGATCGGGCGATCGACTAACCCCTGATAGCCAAGCCCTGACAGCTTCTGCGTAATAAAACTTATCATTTTTTCTCATATAAGCTCTCTTAAATCTATACAATAAATCTCGACAGGCTTTTTAACAAATAAGGACTGTCAATAACCCACCGCTGAACTGTCGGGTAAAGCGGAGGCGTCTTTAAGCAGAAAGTTAAACGCCCAGAAAAAGGCAGAAGAAAATTTTTGATTTTCTTTTCCCTTAATTGACGGCACTGGCTGCAATCGCCCAAAGGCAACTCTCCTGCCGAGTCTTTTTTTCCACGAGTGTACGGGCGGAGCGCAGCGGAGGGAGTACCCCGTGCCTGCCTTCGGATCGGACATTTCCCGGCAGGCAGAAAGATGAAACCAAAACATTTTAATCTAAGAAAGTAAGCGCGCCCGAACCTCGTGACAGGTAAAGGCAAAAAGTAAACAAAGCAAAAATACCTACTTGAACCTGCATGAGAAGGCAGGGTTAGTCTGGGTAAATGCTACAACGATTTAGATAGGGAGCGAAGGAGTCTAATGACTGTAAAGGCAAGTGGTGGAAGCTCGGTTGCGCGTCCGCAACTATATCAAACTGTACCGGTCGCAACAATTTCGCAAGCAGAACAGCAAGACCGCTTCCTACAGCGGGGCGAACTCAGCGAACTGGCAAGTTATTTCAGTTCAGGGACTCTGCGGATCGATATCTCTGCGACGCTGACCCAAAACTCGGAACTGATAGTATCCCGCGCAGCCAACCGGATTTTTACCGGCGGTTCCCCGCTGGCATTTTTGGAAAGACCACAAGAACCTGCGATGGCTATGGCCGGTGCGGCTCGTGGCGGCTCGGCGAATGTCTCTGAAGGCATGAAACTGGGAAATGTCACCTACGTTGAAGGTCGCGCAGGCGGCGGCAACGGCTCAGGCGGTGGCGGATTCTTGGGGCTGGGAAATCTGTTTTCTGGCAACGGTGGTGGCTACAGCGGCCCAGTCCCAGCAGGATTTCAGCCGATCAATGTCTCGCGCTACGGCCCGGGCAACATGACCAAATCTCTGCGCGACTTGAGCTGGTTTTTGCGCTACATCACCTACGCAATTGTCGCTGGCGACCCGAACATTATTTCGGTGAACGTGCGCGGATTGCGGGAAATCATCGAAAATGCTTGCTCTTCGGCGGCCACAATTGTGGCAATGCAGGAAATGAAGGCAGCATCTTTGGGCTATTTCAAAAACAATGCAGAGGCAAGTGCGATCGTCGGACAGTATTTCGACGTAGCAATTACCGAATTCAAAGCTCCCACACCTTCAGACAAGGTGCGGCAGCGCGAAAGCAACGACCAGCAAGGCTTGCAACTGCCTCAAATCTACTTCAACGCAGCGGAGCGACGGTCGAAATTCGTCATGAAAACCGGCCTGTCTTCGGCCGAAAAGCTAGAAGTAATCAAAGCAGCTTACCGCCAAGTATTCGAGCGCGACATTAGCCGCGCATACAGCCAAAGCATTTCTGACTTGGAATCCAAGGTCAAAAATGGCGAAATCTCGATGAAAGAGTTTATTCGTCGCCTTGGCAAATCTCCTTTGTACCGCCAGCAATTCTACGAGCCGTTTGTCAACAGCCGCGCTGTAGAATTGGCCGCCCGCCACTTCTTGGGCCGCGGTTTGAGCTCGCGGGAGGAATTTAGCAAGTATTTTGCGATCGTCACTAAAGGCGGCTTGGCAGCCCTCGTAGACGCGATGGTTTATTCCCAGGAATATTCCGACTACTTCGGCGAAGAAACCGTGCCTTACCTGCGCGGTTTGGGCCAAGAAGCTCAGGAATGTCGCAACTGGGGCCCGCAAATTGATTTGTTCAATTTCAGCGCTCCGTTCCGCAAGGTTCCTCAGTTCATCACCTTGTTTGCGGGCTACACCCAGCCTCTGCCAGACCAGCACGTTTACGGTGTTGGCAATGACCCCTTAGAAATTCAGTTCGGCGCGATTTTCCCGAAAGAAACTCGCAACCCCAAGAGCCGTCCGGCTCCCTTCGGCAAAGACACCCGCCGTATCCTGATCCGTCAAGGTGCAGGTATTGAAAACCAATTGAGCAACCCGGATGCCAGGGGCAAGGCTCCAGGCTCTCTGGGCCCCAAGGTCTTTAAATTAGACCAGCTCCCCGGTGGTTACACATCTAATAAAAAATCAATTCGCGGTGTGTCAGCAAGCAGCTACAGCAGTGCTTCCAGTGTCAAATTTACCGAAAGCTCCACCCAAGCGGTGATTCGGGCTGCTTACCTGCAAGTGTTTGGTCGCGATGTGTTCGACGGCCAGCGCCAAAAGGTAGCGGAAATTAAGCTGGAAAACGGCGACATTCCGATGCGCGAGTTTATTCGGATGTTGGCGAAGTCTGATGTGTTCCGCAATATGTACTGGAGCAAGCTGTACGTTTGTAAGGCGATCGAGTACATTCACCGCAGACTCCTGGGCCGCCCTACCTACGGCCGTCAGGAAATGAACGCTTACTTTGACATTTGCGCCAAGAAGGGTTTCTACGCGCTGGTTGACGGCATCATGGATTCTCTGGAGTACAACGAAGCTTTCGGGGAAGATACAGTCCCCTACGAGCGCTACGTGACTCCCGCTGGTTTGTCGATGCGGACGATGCGATCGGGTTCCGTCGCTGAGCAAAATGTCCAAGCTGTGACGCCCGAAACTCCTCGGTTTATCGAACTTGGTGCAGCAGGCTCGCGGGGCGATATCGAGTTGCAAAGTCGGATTGCTCAAGGTGTCAGTAAGCGGCGTGAACAAACTAAGATGTTCAAGCTGACGACTACTTCGGACAAAGTAGCTTTGAAAACTTTAATTCAAGCTGCTTACCGTCAAGTTTTTGAGCGCGACATCAACCCGTATGTTGTGAAGAATGAATTCACGGCGCTGGAAAGCAAACTGGGCAACAATGAAATCAATCTCAAGGAGTTCATTGAGGCTTTGGGCTGCTCGTCGCTGTACGTCAAACAATTCTACGCACCTTATCCCAATACTAAGGTGATTGAGTTGGGAACCAAGCACTTCTTGGGCCGCGCTCCCCGCAATCAAGCGGAGATTCGGACGTACAACCAAATTTTGGCAACTAAAGGGATTAAGGGCTTTATCAACGCAATGTTGAACAGCGTTGAATATGCGGAGGCGTTTGGCGAGGATACTGTTCCTTACCGTCGCTTTCCGACTCTGCCTGCTGCGAATTTCCCGAATACCGAAAGGCTGTACAATCTACTCACCAAGCAGAATGATGAGTTGGTGGTTCCAAGCTTTGAGCCAGTAGCTGCTATTGACAGAAGTTAGATTGATTTGAGGTTTGAGATGTTAGATTACTGCTAATTTAACATCTCAAATTAGTTGAAGGGCTGGTATAATTGCCAGCCCTTTTTTTTGTATAATGTGGGGATTTTTAACCGCAGATACACGCAGATGCACGCAGATGAAGAGGATATGAAAGTTTTATTTGATTGGGGATAAAGACTTTTTTAATAGTCCTGGGAACAGAGTTAGGAAGGAGAGTGTGTGGTAAGAAACCTGGTTTATAGGGAAAATAAGACAAGTTTAAAAAAAGAATGCAATTGGTATTAATTTTGCTGGCTTTTACATCTGCCACGGGATTTGGTGAAGCAATTAGATTTGAAGTTTGAGATTTGAGCTAATCTAGACTTGATAATCACATCGGGGCGGGTGCAAGTACCCGCCCTTTCTACATTCGGTTAACCGTACTAAAATAGCCACTTTGACGCGAGAACATTACCGCTAACTCTTCGTCTTTGATTTCAATATACAAAATCGTGATCGTTACAGACAGAGCGATTGTCTAGCGATCGGGTATTAGTGACTTCCCTTAATTCCCAGTCTGCAAAAATTAGGTATAATTGGTGAGTGCGTATTTTAATAAAAGTAAAAAAAAATACCAATCTAGGGAAGGTCAAAACCCAGATATAGCAATCCTTGCAGGAGTCGTAAACTTTTTACCCCAGCCCAACCCTCCCCTTATCAAGGGGAGGGAGTAAGAAATTCACAAATGATGCGAGGAGTGCTAGAGTGAGGAGTCATTCCCAATCTCAAATCTAAAATTGTACAAGCTACATCGAGATCTTGGCGACCAAATAAAATATTAGAATCAACGGGTACTTGTTCTGATTAGTAAAGTAGCAAAACGAATAAACTATTAGGGCATAATGTTGTGAAAGATGGAACAGGGTATGGAACTAAATTTACAGAAATTTTATAGCGCCTGCAATCCCAGCTACACCCTGGCAGTAGCAAATCAAAAAGACCGACAATACTATATCGATTTCTCTTCAGTGCGGGGTGGCACAATCGTCGAACAATTGGAGCGCACCATCAGCCGTCTGTCCCCCGATGCACCTACCTGTCAATTATTCACCGGTCACATCGGCTCTGGTAAATCAACAGAATTGCTGCGGCTGCAAACTCAATTGCAGCAACAAGGATTTCATGTTGTTTACTTTGAGTCGAGTAAAGACTTAGACATGGCAGATGTCGATATCACTGACATTTTGTTGAGCGTTGCTCGTCAGGTGAGCGAAAGCATTGAGAAAATGAAAATCAAGCTGCAACCGAGGGGTTTTAAAGCTTTGCTCAAAGGGGTTGCTGATGTTTTTCAAACTCAAATAGACTTGAGCGCTGAAGCTAATGTCCCTGGTGTTGGGGAAATAAATGCCAGCACGGAGGGAGAATTTTCTCTAGCGCTGGGAATTGGCAAAATTACGGCTAAGGCGAAAGATGCTCCGAATCTGCGATCGGAGTTGAGGCAATATTTGGAGCCGCGAACTAACGTAATTTTAGATGCGCTGAATAAGGAGTTGTTGGAGCCGGCTAATCAAGAACTCAAACGCCAAGGGAAACAAGGACTTGTCGTAATTATCGACAATCTCGATCGCATACACCTGTGCGCGAAACCGACGGGGCGGCTTCAGCCGGAATACCTGTTTGTCGATCGCGGCGAACAGTTGGCAAGACTAAATTGCCACGTCGTGTATACAATTCCTTTGGTGCTGATTTTCTCTAACGACTTGGGCCAGTTGACCAATCGATTTGGGGTAGATCCGAAGGTTTTGCCGATGGTGCCGGTGCAGTTGAGCGACGGTTCTGAGTGCTCTGAGGGTGTGGAATTGCTGCGGCAGATGGTTCTGGCGCGGGCTTTTCCGACGGTGCACCCTTCACAGCGCTATGCTTTGGTAGGCAAAGTTTTCGACTCTGCGGAAACTCTCGATCGCCTGTGTCGAGTTAGCGGGGGTCATGTCCGCAATTTGCTGCAACTGCTGTATAGCTGTCTGCAGAAACAAGACCCTCCTCTGTCGCGGGAAACTTTGGAAAATGTGATCATCCAGCGCCGCCACCAGCTTACTTTGGCGATCGAACCGGAGGAGTGGGAATTACTGCGCCAAGTATCCGCTACCAAAACTGTGAACGGGGAAACTAAATACCAAATCTTGCTGCGAAGTCTCTGGGTGTTTGAATACCGTTACGGCGAGGATTATTGGTTTGATGTCAACCCGATTTTGGCTGACGCCAAGGAGTTTCGGCAAACAGTTGACAGTTGACAGTTGACAGTTGACAGTTGACAGTTGACGGTTGACGGTTGATAGTCACTCGGCGATTGAAATCGCTGTCGAGAGTCAAACGAAGTCCGCCTGCGCGGACTAAAGAATAAGAGCGGTATTGTAGCAGGATCTGGTATTAAAACTCACAACAGTCAACCGTTAACAGTCAACCGTCAACAGTCAACCGTCAACTAACAAAAATGATTAAAGGCACTACTAAACTGTTAGCAGTAATTGGTCATCCGATCGCACATTCTTTGTCGCCGGCGATGCACAATGCTGCTATTTCCCACTTGGGAGTCGATTTTGTTTACCTCCCATTTCCGGTAAAACCAGAGGATTTAAAGGTTGCTCTTGCAGGATTTGCGGCGATCGGCGTTCGGGGATTTAGCATCACGATTCCGCACAAACAAGCCATCTTACCGCTGTTGTCGGATGTTTCCCCGATCGCGCGCTCAATCGGCGCAGTCAATACCGTATACCTGACTGACAAAGGTTGGTGCGGTACAAATACAGACGTTGAAGGCTTTCTCGCGCCGCTGCAAACCCCCCCAACCCCCCCTTACCAAGGGGGGGCTAAAGACGCGATCTCTCCCTTAGAAACGGGCAATACGGCTGTTGAATCCTGTCCCCCCCCTTACCAAGGGGGGGCTAGGGGGGGTTCCGATTGGAGTCAGAAAGTAGCGGTAATTTTGGGGAATGGGGGGGCGGCGAGAGCTGTTGTGGCTGGATGCGCTCAATTGGGATGTGCAGAGATTCACGTTGTCGGCCGCAACGAACAAAATTTAGGGGATTTTCAGCAGAGTTGGGTCAATTCTCCGATGCCCGTGCAGAATTTGCAGGTGCATACTTGGAATGATTTGTCAAGGTTAATCTCGCAGGCAGATTTGCTGGTGAACACGACGCCTGTGGGGATGTATCCGCAGGGGGAAAAGTCGCCGGTTGCGACTGGTGAGATCGATCGAATTTCAGCAGGTGCGATCGTCTACGATCTAATTTACACCCCTAATCCTACCCAGTTTCTCAAAGACGCACAGCTTCGGGGAGCGCTAGCTATTGACGGACTCGAAATGCTCGTTCAACAAGGAGCAGCCGCCTTGAAAATTTGGCTGGACACAGAATCAGTCCCAGTCGATGTGATGCGCCAAGCCCTGCGGCAGCATTTAGGCTTAGACTGATGCTATTGGCGATCGCGGTAGGGAAACAGCGCAGTGCCTTTTCCCTACCTGATGTTGAAAATTTGATCGTGAATTCGCGCTAAGCTGAGAATTAAAATATACTGGCGCTGCCATTTATGAAATTTCGAGCTATCAGCCTTTTTTTTGCTACTTGCGCGATCGGAATTTTTAGTTTGGTATTCACTCCACCTGCTTGGGCTCTGACGCCGATTAAACTTTCCGACCTTTCTTATCACGAATGTCCGGCCGAAATGGCAGAAGGAACTGTCACTAGCGGCAGTTCTATGGAAGCTACCTGCTTTTTGATTACTGGGAAAGCTGAAAATAGCAGCGGGAAACCAGTTGTCAATGCCGATATTTTCGGCCGCATTTATGATGCCGACGACAATCCGGTGATGCAAAACCGCACTCGTTTGGGATCTATAGAAGAAGTTCCTCCCGGAGTTAGCGATTTTCAGATCAGAATTTCGGTTGCCTCCAATCAACGAACACCTTTGAAGCTCAAGCAGTTTAAAGCTACAGGTTTTACTGGCGTGGTTCGCCGCTAATGAAACTCTTTGAGATTTTAGATTGCTGAGAAAGAGATTTTGGGTTGGCTGCCCGTGAAACTGCGATGCAGTTTGAGATTTGAGATTTGAGATTTGAGATTTGAGATTGTTGAGTGGCTGGCAATTTGTCATTTCTAATGTACGATGAACTCCCCAGCTTTTCAACCGGGGAGTTTATCTAAAAATGTCAAATCTAAAATTTAGTTGCAGGCAGCTAGGTCTGGCAAACAAGTTATGCTCGATGCTTAAAAACTTAAGCTTTTCAAACTATAAAGATGTTTGCAAGTTGGTCAAAAGACCGATCAAGAATTCCGAGCCGAACTGAAGTACAAAAAACGCAATCAGTGGCGAAAAGTCAATCCCTCCCAAGGGGGGGATAATCGATCGGAATAGATTCAGGTAAGGATCTGTTAACTGACTCAAAATCGAAAACGGGGGGTCATACCAATTGATATTGGGGAACCAGCTTAACAGCACCCTAAAAATCATTAGGACTACATAGATTTGCAGAAATGTGGACAGCGTGGTTGCCAAAAGGCCTATGGAATAACTCATATATTCTGGTTGTAGTTCGAGTAAAGTTTACAGACACTTTAAGTTTGAGTTTAGCATAGCTGGAGGAGTGGGGGGAGTGGGAGTTGGGGAGGCCAGGAGCGTTTTTGTTGTTCCTTGTTGCTTCTGTCTCCCCCTTTTAGCTGGAAAAATGAAGAGAGAAATGTGCGACAGTTGACCGATCGCCCGCATTGATCTGCCAGACCGATCTAAAATCGTACATTGATTCACGAGTCTTGGGCGATCGAACCCTCGCTGCTGTGCGCCGGCGCGTTGCCGTTTACGTCGCCGAGTTGCAGCCGCACGTCATCTATTGCCTGATTTAGCTGGGCAATTTTATCTTCCAAACTCAGCCTTGCTACTTCCATCCCTTCGGCTTCGAGTTGGCTTGCTTTCTTCTGGCGAATCTTTCTTACCTTTGCGTCTGAAGGTTCGCTCAGCATAGCTTCAGCAGCGCGCCGCGACAGCACCGCGCCCAAAACTGCACCCACCAAGCCGCCAACTGCGGCTCCTGCAATAAATCCCCCTGTAAAACCCTCTCGATTACTCATGGCTCAACTCAACTGCGCGATATTTCCGTGATTTGTCTATTTTGACACTCTCTGGAATAATCAACCTGGAGATTGTTAGTTGTCGGGTAAGGCGAGAATTCCGACTTCTTGGTTGAAGCGGATCATTTCCAAAGATCGATCGCCATAGAGGTCTTCAATGTGCTCTAAGCAGCAGTCGATCGCGAAATCGTTCAATTGGGCCGGCTCAACGCCGTACATTTCCTGAAACACCTCTGAGTCTACCCGACAAAAGCGCGGTCGATCGCCATAAATTCCGCATTCTCGGGTCGCTTTGTCAAAATTGATACACCAACCGTCATCTCCGACTAAGCTCAAGTAGAGCGCTAATTCGTCTTCAGATAAATACTCGTCTAAGTCTGGGCGCTCTGTTGGGTCGAGGTAACAACAAGCACCGCACTGCTTTACGCAACGCCAAGTAGCCATAGTTTGATTTTAGATTTTAGATTTTAGATTTTAGATTCGGAGCATTATGTGGAAAATGCCAAACTCTAGGAGATTGGGGCTCTTCAAGTATATCAATTGCCAGTGCCCGAGGCGGATCTCCTCCCGGGGCGTTCGATTTTAGATTTGAGGTTTTAGATTCCGCTCACTTTCGGGGAAGGGGCATCAAGTCCCTGGTTTGCTGTCACTGAGAGGTTGATCGTTCTTTACATTTTGTTGACTTTTGTAAATTTCCTTAAACAAGAGGGACAATAGCCCGGTAAAATCAGAAGCGGATTTTCTAATTCAACAATCTAGACTTAATAACTACAGTCAGGAGGAGACATGGACTTTATAACCGATATTTTCAGCGGCCTGGGCGGTGTAAACTACCAACTCATTGTTCAGGTAGCTTTACTCGCAGCCGTCGTGCTCAGCGGCCCGATCGTAATTTTTCTGCTCGCAGCTAAAGGCGGCGATCTGTAATTATAGCACGCTCCTGGGCGATCGAGAGTTGGGAGTTTTGAGTTTTAAATTAGGCAAAATTCACAACGCTCGATTGCCAATTCATGCTGCACGAGATTTTTTATCAAATACCGAGCGCTCAAATACCCAGGGCGTGTTTAGCAGTTTGAATCAAATTCTCAAAAAAAGGTAGAGATACATCGACTTCTCTAGCATCTTTGCGGGAGTTACCTAACAAACCGATGTGTTGTCCGGGTGCAACAGCCAAAACTTGTCCTTGAGAGTTGCGAATTCTCAATTCCTCTTGAGAACCTGCGGGAGACAGACTGCAAGAATAAGTGCGATCGCAATAATCAAACTCAACTTTTCCAAACATCGGCGGCCTCGAACTAGCAGCACTTGCCGGCAAGCGGACACCCAACAATTCTAACTCAACCGATGTCTTGCCATTAAAACTATTTTCCCGCAATCGGTAAGCAATATCAACCCGCCGAGGCAAAGGAAAATATTCCCCCCAACGCCAAGCAATCCCCTTCACACTAGGCGAGCCTTTTTCATCTTGAGTTGCAGTTAGTTTAACGTGGCCTCCTTTACCCACAATTTTCTGTTCAGTGATGCAAACATTAGCCGTCCAAAATACAGGAGCCTTATTTTCAATTCCGCAGGGTTCCAAAGCATCAATTTGTCGGTAAAGATCGAGATTAATCTCAGCCAAATCCGCTCGCACATCTACAGAAACCAGCGGTTTGAGGTGTTCTGGCTGCAAACATTGATTGGCAAAAACTGACAGTTGATGGCGAAATTGTTCGAGATTTTGGGCCGGCATAGAAAAACCGCCAGCCGCTTTGTGGCCGCCAAATTTAGTTAACAAATCAGCGCAAAAATTCAGCCCGTCAAATACATTAAATTCAGGAATTCCCCTCGCCGAACCCCGGATGATATTAGCCTTTTCGCCTCCCTCATCCTCAAAAGTACCGATAAAAACGGGTACGCCGTAACGTTCCAGCAACCGAGAAGCCACAATCCCGATCACCCCGTGGTGCCAACCGGGTTGCACAACAACTAACACCCGTTCCTGCTGTAAATTTATCGCACTTTTCTCGCACCAGGCGATCGCTTCCTGCTCAATTTCCTGACACAACTCCTGCCGGCGCTGATTGATTTGTTCGCACTGCATCGCGTTTTTGAGTGCCAATTCGCGATCGTCCGTCGTCAGCAACTCGATCACAATTTGAGGGTCAGCCAGCCGCCCCACAGCATTAATCCGCGGCCCCAGCCGAAAACCAATATCTTCAGGCTTTAACGTATTATTAGCTTGACTTTTTGAATTAAAAAGAGGTAAAGTTTCCGCACTTCCCGCCTGTACTCCCGCCACCTGAATCAAAGCTTGAACCCCCGCCAATTGCGAGTGAGGCAACAGTCGCAAACCCCGCTTTACCCAGCGGCGATTAACCCCAGTCAAAGGAGCTAAATCCGCAATAGTTCCCAAAGTAAATAACTCCAGCAGCGGATTCACCAAGCCGCCAACTTTCTTCATATCCTGAGCCAAAGTAATCGCCAAAACATAGGCAACACCTACCCCAGCCAAGCCGCGATAAGGCGAAGATTCCGCAATTAATTTCGGGTTGAGAATAGCATCCGCCGGCGGCAGTTTTGGCGGCAAATCGTGGTGGTCTGTAATAATAACTTTAACACCGAGTTCTCGCGCTCTGGCAACCGGCCCATAGGCTGCAATCCCGTTGTCTACCGTGAGAATCAGAGCGACACCTTCGGCGTGAAATTCTTCTACAATGCGATCGTTAATCCCGTAACCTTCCCGCATCCGGCTGGGAATAGCATAATCCACCTTCGCGCCCAGACTCCTGAGAGCTCGCAGCAACAAAGCCGTGCTCGTCATCCCGTCAGCATCGTAATCGCCGCAAATCGCAATTTTCTGCCCTCCCGAAATCGCCTCCCGCAACAATTTGACACTCGCCGCCAAATCGGGAAACTCATCCATTGGCGCGGGCAAAACCAGAGATTCCGGTTCAATAAACCCCTGCACTTCTTCAACAGAATCGATACCTCGGTTAATCAGTACCTGTGCTAGCAAAGACGACAAACCGATTTCTGCGGCAAACTGTTCGGCTTGCTGCGGTTGAGGCGCATAAATTTGCCACCGTTGGTTGGGCAATCGGGGAGAATTCGGGGGCAAAGATGTCGGTAGCTCTTGCACGGAAGCTGAGATATTAAAGATACACAACCAATCTTACCTAATTAAGTGCATCAGTCAATTGATTTTAGATTTTAGATTTTAGATTTTAAATTTATCCTAAAGATGAA
Organism: Microcoleus sp. N9_A2; assembly: GCF_036701775.1. NCBI lineage: Bacteria > Bacillati > Cyanobacteriota > Cyanophyceae > Oscillatoriales > Microcoleaceae > Microcoleus > Microcoleus sp. N9_A2. The sequence continues at coordinate 23,924 of NZ_JAUBRH010000068.1, forward strand.
TTTTTTGGGTAAAATCCAAAGGTTGTTTGTAGGAAAGCTTTTTTCGGAAGCTCTCACCGCACCCCAATAGGGATACCAGCGCCCTATAGAAGTTGTGAAAAGCCCCAATTTTAGATTAAAGTTCCAACCCCCAGATTGCACCTGCCCTTGTCAATCGCCAATCGAAAATAGACTGTGGGCGCAGACGAGTGATTTAATTTTATGAGGAGAATTGCATGAATGTCGATCGACCGTCTTGGTTTAAAATTGCATTACAGGTTCGAGGCTCCGTCATTCCCTCAATTTGGCCCCGGGTTTTACTGTGCGGTGGCTTTGGACTTTTTATTTCCCTGCTTCACTTTTTGAAATGGCCGGTTTCCTTGCCCATTTTATCTAGTATTGTACCGAGTATTGTGCTGGGTTTACTGTTAGTTTTTCGGACAAACACAGCCTACGAGCGATTTTGGGAAGGTCGGAAAATGTGGGGAACCTTAGTCAACAACGTCCGCAATTTAGCGCGCCAAATCTGGGTAGCAATTGAGGAAAAAGACCCGCAGGATCTCGCCCTCAAAAAGTCAGCCCTGCGCCTGTTACCTGCCTTTGCAGTGGCGATGAAACTGCACTTGCGACAAGAATCAGTAAATCCAGAATTGGAGCCGTTAATGTCCCCATCGCAGTACCAAAAGCTCAAATCGATGAACAATCCGCCGCTAGAAATTGCCTTTTGGATTGAGGATTATTTGCACGAGCAGTACGAGCGCAATTGCCTCGATGTCTATCAGTTAACTGCTATGAAGGAGTTGCTCAATTCTATGATTGATGTATTAGGTGGCTGCGAGCGGATTTTGAAGACACCTATCCCTTTGGCTTACACAATTCACCTGAAGCAGCTATTGTTGCTTTACTGTTTGGCACTGCCATTTCAAATGGTGAATGATTTGACTTGGGGAACAGGCCCTGTTGTGGCTTTAATTAGTTTTACTTTGTTCGGCATCGAAGAAATCGGTATTGAGATAGAAAATCCCTTCGGTCACGATGACAATGATTTGCCTTTGGACAATATTTGTGCTGCCATGCAGCGCAATATGGACGATTTAATTTCTTTATCTCCTAGCGTTCACAAACAGGTGAAAGATAAGTAGAGTTATTGGTCATTAGTTGTTAGTTGTTAGTTGTTAGTCATTAGTTGTTAGTTGGTAGGGGCGGTGCCCCCGTGCCCGCCCTCTGTTAGTTATTGGTTGTTAGTTGTTGGTTGTTGGTTGTTGTTAGTTGTTAGTTGTTAGTTATTGTAGGGTGCGTCGCTATTGAAAATTACTGAAAAAAATTGATAATTGAGTGAGCGACGCACCTGAGCCACGAGTGAACTGTAGGGGCGAGTTCACCAATAATCCTGACAATGCAGACAGATTCAATAAACCCGCCCCCGCCCCACCAGCAAACCCTTTACGAAGATTAATTTCTAACAATCAACCGCATCAACCCAGCTAAAACTAATAATAAAGGTGTCAGCCAATCTCCCCAGCGCACGTACAGAGTCCGAGTTTTTCGCCGATAAATAGTAGCATCTCGAATTTCGTAGGTATTGAGTCGAGATTTCCAAATCGTCTCGCCGTGAGGATTTACAAAAGCAGAGTACCCCGTATTAGTTGCGATAACTGCCCATCTATCTGTTTCAATTGCACGCATCACATCGAGGGCGTGATGTTGGGCCAGCATCGGCGGTTTGTAATGGGCGTTGTTGGAAGCTGTAATCATAAATTCGCCTCCCTGTGCTGCTTGGTATCGGAAATTTTCAGCAAAGGCGGAATCGTAACAAATTCCAACAATGGCGCGGCCAAAGGGCGTATCAAATAATTGTTTTGAGTTTCCCGGTACTAAACGAGCATCTAAGGGTGACAGCCGATTTATAATCCCGCCTAAGATTTCGTAAAAAGGGATGTATTCGCCTAAAGGTACTAGCTTTAGTTTATCGTAGCGGCCGACAATTGCTCCAGTGCGATCGATCGCCAATAAGCTGTTAGTCAGACCGTTTTCTTCTTGTCCAAATCCTCCAACCCAAGCCACTACACCGCGTTCGAGAATAGCTTGATAAAAGGAAAGAGTGGAACGTTGATACTCGTTTGTCCAGATAAAAGGCAAAGCGGTCTCTGGAATTAACACAGCATCGACTTTTCTGTCTGCTAACTCTTTGTATCCAGCGGTGTAACCTTCCAAAGCGCGCCGCCAGCCGCCTGAGTCAAACTTAATCTCGTTCGGAATATTTCCTTGAATAATCCCAATTTTTAATGCTGTTTCGGCTTCTTGAATTAAGGGGCGGTTGTACAAACTCCAGCCGACAATATGCAAAACTAAAAACAAACTCGCAGGCAAAATATAAGCAACCCAATTTTTTCTTTTTCCTTCTCCCTTCTTCTTTCTTCCCTCCTCCTTCCTCCCATCCGTTACATCCCGTACATTGCTCGTTGCCGAACTTCCTTCTTCCTTCTTCCTTCTTCCTTCAATAAAAGCTTCGGCAATTAAGCCATTTACTGCTACAATGGCGGCTGTTACTGCGGCAGGCCCGGAGAGTTGACCGAGGTGCAATATTGGTAAATTGTGCGGGCTTTGGGTGTATGATAGTGATGTCCACCACAGCGAACCTGTACTCCAAATACTTTCTAAGGCACACCACAAAGCTGTGCCAATTAAAACGCGGGTTAATGCTGAAAATTGAGTTTTACCCCCCCCAGCCCCCCCTTGTAAAGGGGGGGAGTTGAGAATAAGAATAGGATTTTTGCCGGGGAAAGTGAGGGAGTTGAGAATTACAAATAACCATCCCCAAGCGGTGACTAATGCGGCTCCCCAAAGGGTGATGAATGTCCAGCAAAAAAGTGCGATCGCCAAACTCGGCCACCAAGGAACCCCCAACCAAGTCATCGGGTGAATTCCCATAATCCAAGATAAGGCTAATCCGTGATAGCCAATTCCCCAAAGAGAAGGAAGAAGGAAGAAGGAAGAAGGAAGAAGGAATAAGAAAGAAGGAAGAAATTTTTGTTTTTTTTCTGTGATTATCGGCCGTTGATAACTGGCAACCAAAACCCATAGGGGAGCTAATGCTATCCAGGCTAGCGGCCAAGCATTGAATGGCGCTGTTGTCAATGCCATCGAAATGCCGCTTAAAAATGCGATCGCTGGGCCTAATATTTGAGATTTATGAACTGCGAGTTTTTCAAATTTAAGCCTGTTAAATATCGTCACTTTGATAATTGCTAAAAATAATAATGCCTAATCAATATATCAGATCGATCGGGAAGTTCGGCAACGAGCAATGTGCGAGATGTCACGGATGTCACGGATTTAACGGATTTAAGGGAAGGAAATCTCTTAAATTCTACTTACCAAAACAAAAAGCGCCACTATTTCTAGGGGCGCTTTTTGTTAATCAAAAGCTAAATTTAGCCGTTGATGGCAGGAGCAACCATTGCTACTGGGGTGACTTCACCGGCGGCCAAGTCGAGGGGGAAGTTGTGAGCGTTGCGCTCGTGCATTACTTCCATACCCAAGTTGGCGCGGTTGATCACATCCGCCCAGGTGTTGATGACGCGACCTTGGGAGTCGATAATCGATTGGTTGAAGTTGAAACCGTTGAGGTTAAATGCCATCGTGGAAATACCTAAAGCGGTAAACCAGATGCCGACAACTGGCCACGCACCTAACAAGAAGTGCAAAGAACGGCTGTTGTTAAAGCTGGCATATTGGAAAATTAAACGACCGAAGTAGCCGTGGGCTGCAACGATGTTGTAGGTTTCTTCTTCTTGACCGAATTTGTAACCGTAGTTCAAAGATTCGGTTTCGGTTGTTTCGCGAACCAAAGAAGAGGTAACGAGAGAACCGTGCATGGCGGAGAACAAAGAACCACCGAAGACACCAGCAACTCCCAACATATGGAAGGGGTGCATCAGGATGTTGTGCTCAGCTTGGAACACGATCATGAAGTTGAATGTGCCGGAGATACCCAAGGGCATACCGTCTGAGAAGGAGCCTTGTCCTATAGGGTAGATCAAGAATACTGCGGTGGCTGCTGCAACTGGTGCAGAGTAAGCGACGCAGATCCAAGGACGCATACCTAAACGGTAGGACAATTCCCATTCACGACCCATGTAGCAGAATATGCCGATGAGGAAGTGAAAAACTACCAATTGGTAGGGGCCGCCGTTGTACAACCACTCATCGAGGGAAGCTGCTTCCCAAATGGGATAGAAGTGAAGCCCGATCGCATTAGAGGAAGGAACAACAGCACCAGTAATGATGTTGTTGCCGTACATCAAGGAACCAGCAACTGGTTCGCGGATGCCGTCGATGTCCACTGGAGGGGCTGCGATGAAGGCGATGATGTAGCAGATGGTGGCGCTGAGCAAGGTGGGAATCATCAAGACGCCGAACCAACCGATATAAATCCGGTTATCGGTGCTAGTTACCCACTCGCAGAACCGTTCCCAAACGTTGCCGCTTTCGCGACGCTGTACGGTTGTTGTCATTTGATTTATGATTGCTTAATTGAATTTTCAAGGTTCGTTGTGGGGATGCCCCACGTTTCTATTAGTAACACCATTCACTCTAGTTTGCCAAGGGATTTTTGCTGACAATTTCAACATTTTACAAACATTTACAATGACTTAATTATTCGTAAATATTTGTAGTTTTTTACAAAGTAATATTACACACCAAACCGGTTAAATATAGCGACCTGAAGAACTGAATCTATTGTCTGTAGATTGGTTCAGCAGTTGGAGCGTTTTTTTTGTTCAGGTCGAGATCCTTTCTATTTAAATATCTCTTAATTAGGTCTTGAAGAGATAATTTTTAATATTTATTCACATATAACCGGTGGATTCTGCGAGGGTAAGTTTGTATCGGGAGAATAGTGACAAGCGGGTTTCTAGTGCGATCGGGCTCCATTCTCAATAATCTTCAATCAACCGGGTTTATTGACCACAAAAGAAACCCGGTTTCTGAGGCGCTTGGCAATAGAAATCAACCGGGTTTCTGAGGATGAGTCCGTAAGTTCTGCGTAAAAATTAGCCTTTAGCCTGGGGGCCAGTTCATCTGCCGTCCGCCGAGAATGTGAAGGTGCAGGTGGTCTACAGTTTGGCCGCCGTCGCTGCCGCTATTAATGACGACGCGATAGCCGTTGCTAAGTCCGAGTTGTTCTGCTACCCGCTTGACAGTCAGCAGCAAGTGTCCCATGAGAGCATGATCTCCCGACTCGGCATCGGCTAATTTGGCAATAGGCTGTTTGGGAATGACGAGGATGTGGACGGGTGCTTGCGGATGGATATCTCGGAACGCGAGGGCCAAGTCGTCTTCATAAACGATGTCTGCGGGAATCTCTTTGCGGATGATTTTGCTGAAAAGCGTTTCTTGAGTTGTCATGGGTATTAACGAAGGAAGTTCGGCAACGGATTCTGTAACGGATGTAACGGATGTAACGGATGTAACGGATGTAACGGATGTAACGGATGTAACGGATGTAACG
>NZ_JAUBRH010000069.1:0-28559 GCF_036701775.1 Microcoleus sp. N9_A2
GCCGGATGACGGGAAACTATCACGTCCGGTTTTGCATGGGAGTTCGGGGTAGCGATACCCCGTTCGACCCTAACAAACAATCAGATGCTCGATCGATCTGAATGATTGTGTGGGGAGGGCGGGTTTACAAATATCGAGTATGTTAATCCGAGATATTGGTGAACCCGCCCCTAGAGCCGAATGGCGAATGCTACTAGGTTGTTGGCTCAAACTTGTAACCCACCCCCCGGACGGTTTGAATCATCGGCATTTGATTGGGATCTAGTTCAATTTTGCGGCGAATTTGACCGATATGGACATCCACCACGCGATCGGCTCCTACATACTCGTAGTCCCACACTTCATGCAGCAATTCCGATCGCCTCCACACGCGACCGGGTTTGCTGGCCAAACAGTACAGCAGGTCGAATTCTAAAGCAGTCAAAGCAAGTATCTGACTGCCGAGAATTACCTCGCGGCGAACCGGATCTATTAGTAGCTCTCCAAAAGTAAGAGTTTGTTGTTCGGCGGGAGTAACAATGCGTTTGCGCTTCAAAATTGCTGCAACGCGAGCTCCAATCTCTACAAGACTAAAAGGTTTAGTAATGTAGTCGTCAGCACCTTCGGCAAACCCTTTCATTTTGTCAGCTTCATCGGTTCGGGCAGTCAGCATCAACACAAACACGCCCGTGCGTCTTTGCATTTCTTGACATAGTTTGTAGCCAGTTGTATCAGGTAAATTTACATCTAGAACTACTAAGTCAGGATTGAGTTGCTCAAATAATTCCAGACCAGTCTCACCGTCCTCGCCAGACTCAACTTGATAACCTTGCTGGCTCAAAAAACGGTGAATTAAATTTCGGATTGCCGGGTCGTCATCAACCACAAGGATTTTTACAGGGGCCATGACCACAAGTTTGCTTGAAGAATTAGGCAAGAATATTCAGCCATAATAATAGAAAACTGGATACAAATCTCGAAAAAATTGAGCTTTTAATAGTTATAGCCCTATTTATAACCTACGCAAAATTTCAGGCAATAAATCTCCAGGAACTTTGGATAAGGCTAAATTTTGGCCGGGCAGCCCACATTCACTATAGAAAGCTCTAATCGTTTTGACAATATAGCTCAATGCTGTTTGCCTGGAATCAGCAGCTTGGGAGTTTGCCGGGGCTTGCAGGTTGAGTTTATCCCCATATATTAACCCTTTGTCATTGAGATGTTGTCCCCATTCGGCACACACTTGCAACTGGTGGTGCAGTGCTGCTTCTAGATGGCTTGTCTGTGCGACTTTATTAGCGGCGAAATCTGGGTCGGTGGCTAGTTGATAGTGGGCTAGTCCGAGATTGTTGCGGGCGGCCAAGGCGTCAAAGGTGAGTTGGGTTCGATCAATCTCTCCGGCGATATCCAGGGCGGCTTCGTAGGCGGTAATCGCCTGCTGCAATGATTCCGTCCGCGCCTGTTTATGCTGAAAGTGGTTCGCCAAATGCCAATAAGCGGTACCGAGATTGTTGTAGCTGGCTGCTGCTGCTGCGGGTACTAATTCTCGGGTGCGGTATTTCAATGCTTCGCGGTAGGCGGAAATCGCCCTGACTAGCAGGGGTTCTGAGGGTTCGTGCTGGGCGAGGTTCCAGCAGGCGGTACCGAGGTTGTTTTGCACTCCGGCATAGTTGAGGGGTTCTCGTTCGGGACTGTAGCAGGAGAGGGCTTGGGTGTAAGCTGCGATCGCGCTTTTGAGATATACGATCGGCTCACCATCTTGGGCTAAATTCCAGTATGCTGTCGCCAAATTATTCTGAGCAGCAGCGTACTGCTGAGGCTCCACGGCGGGGTCTAGATCCAGCAGCGCTTGTTGGTAAGCTGCAACTGCGTGCTGCAAGTTCTCTGTCTTGTCTCGATAGCGGGCTAAATCGGCCGAAGCGATGCCCAAATTTTTGTTTAATCTAACGCGGGTTTGGGGTACGGTTTCGCCATCTGTTCGGTTCAAACCTTCAAGGTAGAGGGCAATGCTGCGTTCAAGGCTGGATACTGGATCTGAGGCGTTATGCTGCGTGCGATCGCGCGATAGCATCCAATAGAGAGTGCCGAGATCGTTAAGCAGATCGGAAATTGGCGGTAGGCTGTTGGACTCCTGGGGGTACTGAGTTAAATTTTGTGTCAATTGGGCAATCAGCCGCGCGCATTCCTCAGTTAGTGGTTGATTTTGCTGCGAGTTGGTATCAACTTCGAGATACGCAATCACTTGTTCGATCGCGCGAATGGCGATTGTCAAGTTTTGCTCTGAAACGTCTCCGCCCAGAATGCGATCGCGGTAGTAATTCCCCAAACTTTGATAAGCCAAAGCCAAAGCTTCGCAAGAACACTGATGTTCTTGCAGCAGTTCGATGTATTGCAGAGTTTGCAGCGGCAGAAAATTGTCCTCCGATGCGGCATCATTTTCTGCTTCCAACTCCTCCGAGGCTGCAGCTAGCACCAAATCTGCCAGTTGGACGGATTTAGAATCTGGCCCTGGGGACGGGGGATAGGAAATTGGGGATTGTTCGTCGGGAATTCGGGATTGTCCAGACAAAGAAGATATTAAAAGTTGGTTGCCAAAGTCTCCGCTGTCCCGTAAATTTCGCAAGTCTCCTGAGTGCCCGAAGTCATCAAAGTGCCCGAAGTCTCCCTTAGCTGGAGTTGGTTCGCCTTCAAACTCAAATACTCCGGTTCGCCAGTGCCAAAATTCCGGGGCCGATTGCTCGATCGAACTTAGCCAGGGCCGCGACACCCACAGCAACAGAGTAGACTCGCACATTTGCAGGTTTGCTTCGATGTCTCTCAAATAGCTCAGGAACGACCACTGCACGGCTGCTGACTGCCTGGTGAGGTGTTCTGCCCCAAGAATTTGAAATCCTGGCAAACGGCTGTAGCTGCCCCTGTTTTGCGGCGGTGGGTGGTGGGTCAGCCATGCGGCGATCGAACCCCAAGGATTTGGATCGCTCAAGTCGAGTTCCAAACTGACAAATCGGGGGTAGTTGATCGGGGAGCGAGGATCTGAGCCTGCGCTCTCTGCAGCTAATTCTGCGTGCAAGCGGGCTGCCAGACAGTCCCGCAGGCACAAGTCGTCGCAGGCGGCAATAAAAATTTGACGGCGTAAATTGAGGTCGATCGCCTGTTTCAAGCGTTGATAGATCAGCTTGTTTGAGCTAGAAACTTTTTGGGAAGGAATAGACATCAGGATCAGCCGATTTTAGATTTTAGATTTTAGGTTTTAGGTTTTAGATTTTGGATTGTAGATTTTAGATTGTAGAGTTGAGAGTTGAAATCTCGATCGCTCATAACTCACAACTAAGCCCCGAAGGCAGTCAATCGCACCGGTGATGACTAAAGGATTGTAGATTTTCAATTGGCAATTTTATGTGGGTGACGAACCCGTGTTAGTATTTGCAACCCAAGTCCCTGAACCCGACAGCCAAGAGGAAAACACCAAATTTCTGCTGGTCTTATTTAGCTTTCCAGCTCGCTTGGCACGCTTCAGGACTGTCGCAACTACCTGCTTTGTATTGAAACACAAAAACCATGTTTCCATTGGTGGGAAAACATGGTTTCTCGAAGGATTATTTTAAATTGCGATTTGAAGCAGCTTTGAGTCTCAAGCCAGTTTTCAGGCTAAAGTCGCCACATAAACCAAACCGGCCACCAACAGGGCTGCTACAATACCGCCGATGATGTAGTTCCGTTGTTGGTTCTTGTTGGGATATTCGGCGCCGTACACCTTCGGCTCTTTAGCAAAGTTGTTCAGGCGTCCATCGTCATCTTTGATGTAAGGCATCAGTCACAATCCTTAATATTTTTGATGTTTACAACTGTACCAAAAAAGCGCCCAGGAAAATTCAGGAATTTATTTTGAGGTGACAGTGCCTGTTTGGGGGGAAGAGGCGATCGCGTAATCTTTGATCGGCATTCTGCCTGCTAAGTACGCCATCCGCCCAGCTTCTGCTGCCATTCCCATTGCTTTTGCCATTGCCGGGGAATTTTGGGCATTGGCGATCGCGGAATTAATCAAAAGTGCATCGGCTCCCATTTCCATTGCTCGCGCCGCTTCGCTGGGCGTTCCGATCCCCGCATCGACTACTACAGGAACATTCACCGTGTCAATAATTATTTGAATGTTGGCGGCATTGTTGATCCCTTGCCCTGAACCGATGGGAGAACCTAAAGGCATGACTGTCGCACAACCGACTTCTTCGAGGCGTTTTGCCAGCAAGGGATCGGCATTGATGTAAGGCAAAACGGCAAAACCTTCTTTGACTAATTGTGTTGCGGCTTCCAAAGTGCCGATCGGATCTGGCAGCAAATATTTAGCATCGGGAATCACTTCTAATTTGACAAAATTGTTGTCTTCTTGCCCTAAAAGTTTCGCCATTTCCCGGCCCAAACGAGCTACTCTAATCGCCTCATCCGCAGTTTGACAACCGGCAGTATTTGGCAGCATCCAAATTTTAGTCCAATCAAGAGCCTCTGCCAATCCTTCATGACCGGGAGCATTTGTTTGCACTCGCCGCACCGCTACGGTAACAATTTCGCACCTGCTAGCGTTGACGCTTTGCTGCATTTCTGCCATGCTGCGATATTTTCCCGTCCCCGTCATCAAGCGAGAATGAAAAGTTTTGCCGGCAATAATTAGAGGTTTGTCTAAAGGTGGCGTTGCTGTATCTACAGGATAGCCAAAAATACTGTACTCAAGAGCTTCTTCCCACTGTGTTCTGCCGCCCATCATCTCTTCAAGCTTCCAACCTTCTTCATTTGTCAGCTCATCGCGCGTAACTGCATATAAAATTTGCCCAATTGTAATTAATTTAGCATCTCGCGTCATATTATTTTTCAAGCCGACTTGTATAACTTCTTCAAACTCATTAAAAACGTCTTCCATTTTCCCATTCCTCCCTAGTTATTTGTTGTACTTCTTCGCTGTTGAATACTAATATAATAGTCTGAATCAGTTGTCTTTCGTCCCAATAAAAAGCTTTTCTGATGCCGTCGTTTATCTTCCAAAACTCATAACTCTCTCGGTTGATGTGAAAAATAACGGCTGCTGCACCTTGATTTTTTGCCCTGCTAATTCCTTCTTGAACTCGATATCTGATGTTTTTAGTAGATTTTGTCAACTCCTTAAATTCGCAAATCTCACCGTCAATCTCAGCATCTGGCGTTCTCACACCCTCTGCTGCTTGCTCGCTCAACATTCTAACTCTCTTCCCTATTTTAGCCAAAACTTCAGCCAGAAAGATTTCCGAATTATTAAGATTGTGTTGTTGGTGAATTAGCACAAATCCGCCAGCTAGCTCGTCAAAATAATGCCGCCGATATTCTGGTTCTGCATTTTCGTAGATGGCTCTGCTTTGCTGGATGTATTCTGGATTCACCGTTATTGTACTCTTATTGAACTGCGAGCTAGTAGAGTTAAATCTATGAAAGCAACTGTCGAGCAACTGGCCGAAATTGGGATATTTGCCAGCTTAAACCGAACTGATTTAGAGCAATTGCAAGAACATACAGCAATTCGGACTTACCGACAGGGAGAAGTTGTGATGTATGAGGGCGATCGCCTCCCCGAAAAATTATACACTCTTTTGAGCGGTTCTCTGCGGGTTGCAAAAACAGCGGCGGCGGGCAAAGAAACAATTCTCCGCACTTTATTTCAAGGAGATATGTTTGCCGCACCTGCTTTGCTAGGCAACGGCATTGCCCCGGCAACGGTGACGGCAGAAACTGATGTGCAAGTTCTTACCACAGAACGGGAATTTTTGCTAGCAGCTATTCGGGAAAATCCCGAGATTGCTTTGCGAATATTGGCGGTGTTTAATCAGCGGTTGCAGCAACTGCACGAGACTGTACACGGGTTGGTGTCGGAAAGGGCGATCGTCCGGCTGGCCCGATTTATTCATTACTTTGCCGTCGAGCAAGGTACGAAGATTGCGGATAATAGTGTATGTTTAGAAAAACGTTTTCCCTACTATCAAATTGCTCGCAGTATTGGGATTACCTACGAAGAATGCGTGCGGTTGTTTAAGAAACTTAAGCCGTTTGTATCCTACAGTCGAGGCGGAAAAATTACTGTGTTGGATTGGGGAAAATTGGAGGATATCGCCTCTGGAGATGAAATTGATTAAAGCCTTCTCGAAGATAGGACGTACAGTTGAAACCGCGCCTATAAAAATCTAGGAAAATAAGACGGCGGTTGAAACCGCTTCTATAAAAACAAAGTCTGCCTCCGCAGACTGAAGATTATATAATTTTAACCGATCGTTCTTCAACCTGCGGAGGCAGGTTTTGTTTGTGTAGCCGCGAATTCCATTCGCCCGGTCTTGTTCTCACAAATTCCATTCGCCCGGTCTTATTCTCACTCCGAAAATGTCAAAACAAACGCCAGATTTTCTTCAGCTTTCAAAGCGTGGGGCGCTCGTGCGGGCATGAATACAAATACTCCCGGTTCCAAGACAATATCCTTACCTTCCAGAGTCAAAACTCCTTTTCCTTCCACTACATTTATTGTGGCATTCCGCGCTGAATGGTGTTCTGAAATGTCCAAACCTGCTGCCAAACAAAGCAAAGTATGCTGACAATTATTGTCTTTGACTAAAATTTTAGTCAGCACTCCGGTGGCGGGATATTCGATTGTGTCTCTCAGTTGGATTGATGAAGATTGTAGCGGTAAAATGGTAGCAGTCATAACTTTTTACTTTGTTAAGATTGTTTTTGAGCACAGATGATGATATAGCCTAAATCCTCTTGGTACTTCTGGAAAACTCGACGCATTGCTAAGATACGATCGCGAATTTGCGATCGGCTTAAAACATTCCACACAATCCGCGCAGTACCCACAAAGCCTTCGTCATTAAGCATTCGCCGCAAGTTGAGGAGCCCCATCGCCCCACTTTGACACTTTTCTACTTGCAAACCCGCATTTTGACAAACAGCAATCCAGCCAGACTCAGACAAAGGGGTTGAATTGACGCGAATCACTTCTGATAAAGCTTTGTGAATTTCAGCTTCTCGGTTTTTAACTAAAAGTTCGTGAGAGAGAAACTTGCCACCTGGTTTTAAACGATCGCAAATTCCCGATACAATTTTAGCTTTCCCCGACGGCGACTGCATTGTCAGGATAGCTTCAGCCAACACCCAATCAAACTGTTGGGAAATCCGATCCAAGTGAAAAATATCTCCTTCCACAATTTCTACTCGATCGCTCAAACCCGCTGCTGCAACGTTAGCACGGGCGCGGGCTACACTGTCGGGATTTTTCTCAACACCCACTACTTTTACCCCAAAACGTTCAACAAGGGCGATCGAACTATATCCAAAACTAGCAGCCAACTCCAAAACAGTATCCCCAGACTTAAAATCCGCCAATTCTAATAACATTTCTGTAGCAGCTTTTCCCCCGGGCCTCAGCATTGTCTTACCAGCGGCTGCTAGGACTTCATGGCCCGGCGCAGTCTTAAAATTGAGAGTAGTATTGGTCATAGATTTGACCTCCTATTTAACCTTACTCTCAGTTTGCCAAATTCTCCCAAATCTTTCTATGATCTAGCTCATATTCAAATTATCGTAGGCTGACGCACCCTACAATATCAGGAATTATCTCATGTCCGCCCTCAACAATTCGGACTGTTTTTGATTGCCAACAATGCTTTCAATCCATCCCTAAACAGCCGTCATCGTTTTAAGTAGAACTGATTGCTGTTAAGCTAATCCGCATTTAAATTGCATGGTAAAATAAATTTTCACTCTTGTAGGGTGGGCATCCTGCCCGCCCTCAACAATTTAAATGCACAACAGCTTACCGATCCAAATGCTAACCCTCGGATTGGCAACATCAGAGGCGCAATGATCATTGCACCGATAATTACGGCTGCACTGTTGGCAAGCAGTCCAAAGGTGGCAATTATACAGGAGCCGAGAATTAAGACAAGATAGTTAATATCTAGGGTTGATTCTTCCAACCAGTCAACTCCTATGCGCTTTAAATGCTATCGATGAATCCTGCTCCTGGTGAAACATTTAAGACTGTCTCGAATATTGTTGAGCAAAATAATCTCCTTAAGTCGGGGGCTTGTATTCGTATGCAGGTTCGGTGAGTCTATTTTAGATTTTAGATTTTAGATTTTAAATTTACTCCACAAATTTTAGATTTTAGATTTACTCCACTGATGAATCTGGGAGCTTGAACAAAAGTCTAAAATTTGGGGCTGCTCACGAGAGGAGTCGGGGGCTTGTATCCGTGTGCAGGTGCGAGCCAAAGAATCAAAATCCCAGCCAGCAAGTTTTCGAGGATGTCCCAGAACCCGAAAGCAATTGTCGCGCCATTAATACCCAGCAGTTGCATCAAATCCCCTGCCTTGAATGACGGGATGGCGATGAATAACCCGATCGGCAATAATTGATTTATAATCAAGATATCTACTCCACCCCAATCATACCGAATCATGCTCGCAGAAGCAAACGCGACAATTTGGCCTAGTCTAATTACTGTTTCAGCATTAATTCTCTACTTCGTTGTTACCATCAACGTCGGCAGAGCTAGATTCAAATACAAAGTTTCTCCCCCCCAGATGACAGGAAACCCAGACTTTGAGCGAGTGGTGCGAGTTCAGCAAAATACCTTAGAGCAAATGATTCTATTTTTGCCCTCGCTCTGGCTATTCTCGCAATTTATTAGCCCGATTTGGGGCGCTGGTATCGGCGCAGTTTGGATAGTTGGACGCATTTTGTTTGCTTGGGGTTACTATCAAGCTGCTGAAAAAAGAGCGGCAGGATTTGGCATTAGTACCTTAGCTACTTTAGCTTTGCTTGGTGGTTCCTTAACTGGCATAATTATGTCGCTGCTGAAGGTTTGATCGTAGCTTGCGATCGACATAATTGTTTTTCTACTCGTTTCCAGGCTCTGCCTGGGAACCAGTTAAATGTAATAAATCTTAGGAGTAAATATGTCAGAAACCAACAAACCCGTATTTGAAATTAACCCGAAACTTTTTCAGCAGCTTGTCGAGTGGCAAGAAAAACTTGAACGAGAAGATGAATTAGCAAGCGAGTTAGAAGACGAGAAACCAACTGAGGTAAAAACTCCTCCCGACAGTGATGAACAGCATTCTCAAACAGATAATTCCTAGCTGGTGGCTAGCAGCATCTTTGGGATTTCCGGCTGCTGTCTCGGCTCAATCGCTGACACCTAGCCAAATTCAGCAAGTCAATAGCGGTTTGTTTCGTTCCAACTCTCAAGATTTCTTTCTGCAAGCAAATCGCCAACTGGAAAGAGAAATCGCAATTTTGTTGCAAAAAGATGTCGCTTCCCCAGGCAATATTCTGGAGATTGATGAAAAATTGCTCTCTCAGATTTGTAGGCAAGAATTTAAAATATCGTCGTCGCATTCTGATACAATAAGTGCGGCTCATATTGCTGATTTTCAGACCAAACTAAAAGACATTTGCAGACACAATTAAAATGAAAGTGAGGTCAATATTCAAAGTTTAGTGCTAATGGATAAAGAGGCAATGGCAAAGTTAAAAACAGCCATGCTGGAAGCGGAAACCGCTGCTCATTTGGCGGCAATCATTATTGATTACACTCATGAGGAAATGATGCTAGTTTTTTATGAGCTAGAATGGGAACAACAGGCTAGAATTAAGGATATTTGGAAGACTGTTAGTTAAAGTAGATTGTCCCAAATCAGAGGTTTTAGTTTTTAACCGCAGATGTAAGCCGATAGACGCAGATGCACGCAGATTTAATTTTGTTCGTGTTCGCTGTGTATAACAATCTTATTTTGTACACAGCGAACAATGAGATATCTAAACTAGGGATTCGAGGCATAGTTGGCGGAAATGATCGCCCCGTTGCTCGAAGTTTTGGTATTGATCGAAGCTAGCACAGGCTGGGGAAAGCAACACTACTTTAGCGTTGTTCTGTTTGCCTAATTCTGCTGCTCGCGGGATTGCTCGTTCCATTGTTTCGACTATTTCCCAAGCGTTGTAATTTGCTTGTTCGAGCCGATCGCCAAAAATACCTGCCGCATCTCCAATTAGCAACACCGCAGCAGCTTTCGCCTTAATTGTATCAATCCATGCGCGATCGTCCCCTTCTTTGGGATCGCCGCCCGCAATCAAAATCGCCGGCGCGCTTACAGAAGCCAACCCGACTTGCGCCGCATCGTAATTAGTCGCTTTGCTGTCGTTGATAAAATCTATACCTTCCCAAGTGCAGATGTGTTCGAGACGGTGCGACACTCCGGGGAATTTATCGATCGCCCGGGCGATCGCACTTTTATCTATCCCCGCCAAATTAGCCGCAGCCACCGCCATTAACAAATTTTGCAAATTGTGTTCTCCCACCATCCGCAAAGACTCTGCAGGCAAAATTTTCTCGCTTTGAGCTATTACCCAACCGTTTTCGATGTAAGCTCCAAAATCTGTATTTCCCAACAAATCTTTTTCACCTTTGACACTCGTCCAACACGCATCCGGCCACATGTCAAGTCCTTGCTGTCGCAAACAAGGATCGTCGCCGTTGATTACTTGCAATTCAGACTTTTTCAGCAAATGCGCTTTAATGTTGTAGTAATTTTCCAAAGTTTTGTGGCGGCTGAGGTGATCCGGCGTCAAAGTCGTCAAAACTCCGATTCTCGGCGCTACACACGGCGATGATTCTATCTGATAGCTGCTAATTTCTGCGATTACCCAATCCGGCTGTTTTTCTGCTAAAGCTAATTCACACGCAGCATAGCCAATATTGCCGCAAGCGGGAGCGTAAAGCCCTGCTTCTGCAAAAATAGCAGCAATTAAAGCAGTAGTGGTAGTTTTGCCGTTAGTGCCGGTAATCCCCACCCAAGGAGATTTGAGATAACGCCACGCGAGAGCCATTTCTCCTATTGTTTCAATGCCTAACTCTCGGGCGCGCACTAATGCTGGACTGTCCCAGGGAACGCCCGGACTTACTACTATTAATTCTATAGATTCGACTGGTTCCAAAGATTGACCTAACTCAACTTTAATTCCTTCGTTAGCGAGTTGCTGTTGCTGTTCGAGCAAATTTGGGGAAGATGAGCGATCGCTCAGCGTTACTTCCCATCCTTCGCGTTTTAGCAGTCTGGCGGCGGCATTCCCTGACTTTCCTAGTCCAATGATATGAGCGATCGGCATAAGTTGTGTGTGTGATGGAGCGAATTTCCCTGGTTTTATAAGTTTATATCGGTTACGGTTTTTTTTGGATGATTTAACCGCAGAGGGCACAGAGGGCGCAGAGGAGGAGAAGAGAGAAGATAGAAATGAATAATTCCGATACCAATGGATTTGATATTACATCAAAACCTTTGGCGGCAATCTAAAATCTAAAATCTAAAATCGATTGACGATCGCCCCAAAGTCAGCCAATACCCGCGCGTGATTCCGCAGCAAACCCAGTAAATTCAACCGATTGCGCTTAATTTCCGGGTCAGAATCCATCACTAAAACACTTTCAGGGCCGTCAAAAAAGCTGCTCACAGCCGGAGCAATTTCAGTCAAACTATCTACCAACTGCTGGTAATTCCGAGTTTGTTTGGATAGCAGCGTTTGCGGCACTAACTGCACGACTGCATCATAGAAAGCTTGTTCAGACGACTTTTGAAATAACTCTGGTTTCACCGCCGTTTTTGGTTCCAATTCAACTTTATCCAAATCACCTTGAGCCGCCAAACGAGTTGAACGGTTGACTGTTTCGTAAATCAGATCCAAAGTCTGGTTATTGCGGATTTGTTGTAGGAAAAGTGCTCTTTCCAGCGCATCCAACAAATCTCTCAATGCTCGTTCAGTATATTCTGGGTCGTTTTCTCCCAAAACTGCATTTACCAAATCGTAATCTACATTTTTTTCTTCTTGCAACAAAGTCCGAATTCTTTGTAAGAAAAACTCGTATAACTGCGATAGCAACTCAGCAGGTGTTTCTGGGCGCGCTGCGGTAAATTCGGCGACAACTTCGGCGAGTAACTTGTGCAAGTTGACAGGCAACTGAGCCGCCCAAATAATGTTAGTTATTGCATTGGCTGCGCGGCGCAAAGCGAAGGGATCGGATGAACCAGTTGGCAACATTCCCAAACCGAAGATGCTGACTAATGTATCTAATTTGTCGGCTATTGCGACAACTTGACCTGTGATAGTTTGCGGCAAATTGTCGCCCGCGCCTTTGGGCAAATAATGTTCAAAAATCGCTGTGGCTACTTCTTCCGATTCGCCACTTGCTAAGGCGTATTTCTGCCCCATGATTCCTTGCATTTCAGGCAGTTCGTAAACCATTTGGGTTACGAGGTCGGCTTTGCAAAGTAAGGCTGCTCTTGCTATGTAAGCTTGTTCTTCGCCTGTGATTTGCAGTTGATTGGTGATGAGGCTGGCAATCTTGCACAGCCGATCGACCTTTGCGCGCACTGTCCCCAACTCTTCCTGGAAAGTAACTTTTTCCAACTTCGGTAAATAATCCTCTAGAGGCTTTACCAAGTCTGCTTTGTAGAAAAACTGACCGTCTGCCAATCTTGCCCGCACTACTCGCTCGTTACCGGCGGCAATAATCGCGGCTTTAGCGGGATCGCCGTTGGAAATTGTAATGAAATAGGGCAGAAGTTCGGGATAATCTGGGCTTTTGAGGATGGGAAAATACCGCTGGTTTGTAACAATAATTGTGGTGATTACTTCCGGCGGCAATATCAAAAATTCCTCGTCAAATTTGCCGACAACTGCGTTAGGCCATTCTACTAAGTCGGTGACTTCTTCTAACAAATCTTCGGTAATGTCGGCGTAACCGGCTTGTTTTGTCGCTGCGGCTTCTACTTGTGCTTTAATTTGATTTTTGCGCTGGGTTCGATCGACCTCCACGCAAGCAGCCCGCAGACACTCGACATAATCTTCGGCTTGCGGAATCGAGACCCCCCCCGTTTCCCCCTTGCCAAGGGGTGTAGGGGGGGTGTATAACACCCGGTGTCCTTGGGAAATTCGATCGCTCTTAACCGTATCTGAACCGCTCACTAATGTAATTGGCAGTACAGTATCATCCAACAGTGCCACTAGCGATCGAATCGGGCGCGGAAACTTCAAATCTCCGTCGGCCCACCGCATAAATCTTTTGCCTTCTAACTTATTAATCCACTGCGGCACAAGTTCTGTCAAAATATCCGCACTCATCCGCCCCGGAATCTTTTTCAGCACAAACACAAAATCGCCTTTATCGGTAGCGCGAACTTCCAAAGCATCAATTTCTACGCCCTGCTTTTTCGCAAAACCTTCGGCTGCTTTCGTCGGTTTGCCATCTTTAAAAGCCGAACTCGCGGGTGGCCCTTTTACCTCTTCTTCCCTATCTAATTGCTGAACTGGCAGCCCTTTCACGAGAACGGCCAAACGCCTTGGAGTAGCGTATACATTAATAGAGTCATTTGTCAAGGATTCTTCTGCCAACGTTGCAGGTACAAGTCGCTGCCACTGCTGGGCGCTGCCTGAGACAAAAGAGGCGGGCAATTCTTCTGTACCGAGTTCTAATAAAAAGTTAGGCATATCGCACCGTAATGGAATTTTGTTTAGGGTAATTTAAGGTAATTTATCCGAATCGCGCGATCGCGAAGCTTGCAGAAGAGGATCGTATATCTGAAAAATACTCAAAAATCCAGGATACCACGTAAAATCGGGGGTGAAAGACAATATTCTCGACAGCCCATGACCTTGGCGGAAAGACTAGGACAAGATTGGAAGTCTCGACTGGAAAAAGATTGCCCGGACGAAAATTCTAGCACTCGCGAGAGTGTTGTCCGGTGGCTGTTGGGAGACAAGCCCGAAAGATTTGACACTCTTAGCCCAACTCAATTGTCTGTCGCCTCTGGGGCGATCGACTTTTTATATCGAATTTTACAGCAGCGGTATCTGGGAGTACCGCCAGAAAAAGCTTACCGCAACTTGATCGGGCGGCTCGGCGGTTTAGTTGTGCTCCGACAAAAAATCCAAGCGTGGGTTTCCCTGAGTCGCGACAGACAGCGGAGTGCGGTGGAGGTACTGCAAGAAGTGATTCAGGAAATGCTGAATTCCGATCGCTACCTGCAGCAGCAAGTTGCCTGGATTGCCGAATGTACCTCAGACAGACGCCTGCGAAATGCTTTGCTGCTAGCGAGCACAGAAGAATATTGCTTGCGGCCTATCCGCAACCAGCCGCTGCTGGTGTACCGTTTTGTCAACTATTTGCGGCGTGCCCAGCGGGGCGGGTTGACGCAAGTGCCTGCGGGAGACTGGGTGCGGCTGGTGTCGGAACAGGTTCTACCCGACGATACAGACGAACCGCTCAGCCTGCTAGATGAACAGGCAATGTCCGAGTATCGAGAAAATCAAGCTTGGGAAGAGCAGCAAACTCAGCGGCAGATTGTCCAACAAGAATTTGAGAATTACTTGACCGCTGAAGTCGATCCGCTGGCTTCCCGGTGGCTGCAGCTTTACCTGCAAGGTCGTTCCCAAGAGGCAATTGCTGAGGATTTGAAGGTTCCGATCAAGCAAATTTACCGCTTGCGAGAAAAAGTCAGTTACCACGCGATTCGGGTTTTTGCGGTCAAACAAGCACCGGAATTAGTCGCCAACTGGCTGGAAACTTCGCTCAAAGAACACAGTTTGGGCTTGACTCCCGCCCAGTGGCAGCAATATTTACAAAACCTCACACCTGTTCAGCGGCAGTTGGTAGAATCGCTGAAAGCAGGGAAAAGTGTAGAGACGATCGCATCTGAATTAAAGCTGAAAACCAATCAAGTCATCGGCGAGTGGAGCAAACTCTATTTAGCAGCTCAATCGCTCCGCAACGAGTAGATTGGTAATGGGTGGCGGGCAATTGCTAATTGTTAATTGGCGGTAGCATTTTTCAGAATCCGCGCTACAAATCAATTCCCTCACAACCACAGATTACTGCGAGTTTCCCCGTGGAAAACCGCGCGATGCCCCTTGTATCAAATCAGGTTAGATCGATCGGCATATCGTTGCGCTGCCGTGACGATCGCGCTCCGAGACGATCACAGTCAACTATCTGAGATAAGATACTAGCAGCACGATCAACTTTTCAGGATTTTTTAACCAATCCTAAATTCAGCGGTGGCCCGTAAATCATCGGTTGTGGTGCATCTGTAATACTTGTGCATTAAAGACATAATTCTATTGTTGCCAGCCACGGGCATCAATCTCGGGCGATCGATGATAGTGGGTCTAGCCTGCGCTAGTCATCATCTAGTTCTCAATCTTTTGGTAGAATTTGAGGCTGCAATACAGAAGGGAGAAAATTCTGAGACTAAGGATTTTTCTTTAATAAAAGCTTCCGGTTGCGAGACCAATTCCTCCGTAGCAGGAAGTTGCAGCGTTTAATTTTATCGCATCAGGTTGGTGCGTCGCGCTCGATCGCGCTTCCAACTACAAAGCAGCTAATGGTATATACATCTTCAACAGACTCGGCAGCTACAATGGACTCCGATCGAATATTTCACCTAATCGATACAGTTGTCCCCTTTGAAGCTTGCCTTTACTATCAAGTTTTGCCTTTATCTCTAGAAGGTAATCTGTTTAAATTGGGCGTAGTCGATGCCCAAGATGACTCCGCCTTGGACTACGTGCAGCGGATTTTAGCTTACATGAATTGCTCAGTCACAACAGAGCCAATTGCCTCGGAAACTCAGCGCTCGATGCTCTCAGCTTACTTGCTGCACGGGAGCCAGATCCGAGAACCCAGCCAGACAGAAACCGCCACAGCCCCAACACCCAAAAATCCCGCATCAGCAACTTCAGGCCCCAATGCAGCAACGCTGCTGTCTGTGCCAGAACCCTCGATGCCCGATCCTGAGCGGTTTAAACCTGCTAGCGCCGAGGTTCCCCCGACACCGACACAGCTATCGGTTTTGAATGTCGAGGCCTTGCACTTGTCAAGCCGAGTGGAAGTTTTGGCAACTTTGCCCGCGCCCCAACTGCTGCAAGAATTGCTCGGTAGAGTGCTGCGAGAGGGTATCGGCCGCCTGTTTTTTGAGCGGCATCAGTCCCAAGGTCGCATTCTTTGGAGTCAAGATGGCGTTTTGAAATCCATGCTCGAAGGTATCGATATCGTCCTTTTCCAAGAGGTCATCGACGAGTTGAAGCGGCTGACAGATATGCCTGTTTCCCCGGTGGAACAGCCCAAACAAGTCGAAGTTGAGCGCATATATCAAAACACTCATTTGCTGTTGCGCTTGCGGGTAATGACGGTGGGTGGCAAGGAAGAAGCCACCCTGCAAGTTTTGCGGGGGGCAGCTTTGAGGTTTTACCAGCAGCAGCAGTTGTCTAATTTGAGTCGGGACGCACTGCGGCTGGCCGAAGAATTGCAGCGGAAAGTGAATCAAATTCGCGATCGAACTCGGCTTTCTCCTGTGCCTTTAGAGGGGTTGCCCGCTTTGGAACAGGTGATTAGAAATGTTGACGACCAAATTGAAGCTTTGCTGCACGAACACAATCCCGATCAGTCCTAATTAGCAATAGATGACTGTTTTCGCGATCGGACTCGCTGACCTCACAAACCCGATTTCTGCCTATATTTCTCCTTTATTTATTAGTCCGCGTAGACGAAAGTTTGTGCAGTAGGCATTTAATATCCAATCTGTTAGCATTGGAATTATTCAGATCTCTATTCTCGACAAGCGCGTGAATCTGCGTGAATCCATTGTCATCTGCGCTTGCTGAAATTCTCTTTTTTTAACCGCAGATACAGGCAGATCAACACAGATAAACACAGATGAATTATAGCGGTTCTCAAAAAAATGAGGTATGCCCTATGCCCTATGCCCTATGCCCTATGCCCTATGCCCTATGCCCTATGCCCTATGCCCAGTCGTACCTCATCTTTCTGAGAAAGGCTATATATCAATCGCCTACTCCGAGCGAGAGGTTTTTAACTGCACGAGTCTCAACCGTGTTCAAAAACATCCTTGTACTGCAATAAATCTAAACTTACAAAAACCGGCAAACACTGAAAACATTCCTGTGCAATTTCCCAGCGTTCTTCTCGCTGCAACATAGCAGTCAACTTTTGTTTAGCGCTCAGCAAATAGCGGACATCGTTAGCAGCATAATTTAGTTGATCGTCAGAAAGATTAGTCGCATTTCCCCAGTCGGAACTTTGAGATGTTTTATTTAATTCTACCTTTTCAAGTTCTAGAATTAATTCTTTCAATCCGTGTCTGTTGGTATAAGTTCTAGCAAGTTTACTAGCTAGCTTGGTGCAGAAAACTGGTGCGATGTCAATACTTAAATTGTAACGCATTGTTGCCATATCAAAGCGCGCAAAATGAAATACTTTCTCAATATTTTCGGCTTCCATTAACTTCTTTAAATTCGGTGCTGCTGTCTGGCCTTTGGCAATCCGCACCACTGCAACTTTACCTTCGGGATTGCACAACTGAACCAAACACAAGCGATCGCGCCAAGGTAGCAAACCCATTGTTTCCGTATCAACGGCGATCGCCTCCGCTGTCAAATAATAAGATAAGAGAGAATCGGGAATATCACGATCGTACACTTGAAAATTTGGAAATTCCATTATTAGTAATTGTTGACTGTTGACTGTTAACTGCGTCGCCCTGAGCGGAGTCGAAGGGTTGACTGTTGACTGCGTCGCCCTGAGCGGAGTCGAAGGGTTGACTGTTGACCGCATTCTTCCCTCTTCCCTCTTCCCTCTTCCCGACATCCGTTACATCCGTTACATCCGTTACATCCGTTACAAAATCCGCTGCCGAACTTCCTTCTATTTACCGACTGCGAACAAAAAGCTGAGTAAGATAATACTCGCCTTTGGCATTTTTGGCAACCCCAATACCGGTCACATTAAACTGACCCTCCATATTTTTGCGATGCCCGTCACTTTTAATCCAACCTTCAACAGCATTGCGTACCGGGTCGCTGTAGCCAAAATTATAAGCAAGATTTTCAGCTACACTTTGATAAGGAATAGTAATTGCTTTTGCCCGCCCCTCAAATCCATCGTGGCTAAAACTTACTTTACCCTTAGCCATATCTTCGCTGTGAATTCTTGCTATCTGACTGATTCGCGGATCGATACTCAGCGGTGGCAACTTTTTAGATGCTCGATATTGATTGATCTGTTGGTTAACCGCTGTTTCTAAGTCAGTAATAGCACTCGAAGCAACATTAGTATTCATGGGAGTTTGTGGCAGCGATCGCGGAGGAATGGAGGTGTCACAAGTAGGCAGGATTGTCAACAATCCCAAGCAAATCGAAATCAAACCTTTGGACATGAAATCAAACGAAAAATAAAGTTAATTGTTACCGATTCCTACAGAGCGATCGCCCCACATTCCGCTAAACTAGATATTCAGAACCTTCGCCACAGTGTTCACGTCTTTGTCGCCGCGTCCCGAACAGTTAAGCACAATGCGCGGATTGCCTGTTAGCTGCGGGCACAGAGTCTCTAAATAGGCGATCGCGTGAGCAGTTTCCAAAGCCGGAATAATCCCCTCCAACTGCGAAAGCCGCTGAAAAGCATCCAAAGCTTGTGCATCAGTTACACTGTAATATTCAGCCCTACCAGCATCCTTCAAATAACTGTGTTCCGGCCCCACGCCCGGATAATCCAAACCCGCACTAATCGAATGTGGCTCAATCACTTGACCTTCATTATCTTGCAGCAAATAACTCATCGCCCCGTGCAGAACTCCCACACTTCCCTTAGTCAAAGTAGCAGCGTGTTTGTCCGTATCCACGCCTTCGCCCGCCGCTTCAACACCAATCAATCTGACAGTTTCTTCCCCGACAAACTCGTGGAAAAGACCCATTGCATTAGAACCGCCGCCGACGCAAGCTAATAAAATATCCGGCAAACCACCCCACTTTTCCTGACACTGAGCCCGCGTTTCTTGACCGATTATCGTATGGAAATCGCGCACCATCATCGGGTAAGGATGCGGGCCCGCTACGGAACCGAGAATGTAATGAGTTGTTTCGACATTTGTCACCCAGTCGCGAATCGCTTCGGAAGTCGCATCTTTCAGCGTTCCCGTACCTGCAGCCACCGGCCGCACTTCGGCTCCCATCAGCCGCATTCTAAACACATTTAAAGCCTGTCTTTCCATGTCGTGAACGCCCATGTAGACAACGCATTCTATCCCGAAACGAGCGCAAACTGTGGCAGTAGCAACGCCATGTTGACCGGCACCAGTTTCAGCAATTACGCGCTTTTTACCCATGCGTTTTGCCAGCAGTGCTTGAGCTAAAGCGTTGTTAATTTTGTGAGCACCGGTGTGGTTTAAATCTTCGCGTTTGAGGTAAATTTGGGGGCCGGTACCGTCTGGTTTAGCATAATGCTCTGTGAGGCGTTCGGCAAAATACAAAGGGCTGGGGCGGCCGACATAATCTTTGAGCAATTGTTGGAGTTGCTGTTGAAATTCGGGTTCGCTGCTGTATTTGTGGAAAGCGGCTTCAAGTTCAAATAAAGCGGGCATCAGGGTTTCGGGGACGTATTTGCCGCCGAATTTGCCGAATCTGCCGAGGGAGTCGGGGCGTTGCGCGGTGGTTTCGGTGGTGAGAGGCAGGGGGGTGACAGTCATTTGATTTTAGATTTTAGATTTTAGATTTTTTAGATTCGCGGGTAAGCTAGAGCCTTGGCGTCGATCGTACCAAATCGGTTGTGGACTTGAGCCGATCGAACAAATTTCATTATAATTCTTTCAATCCTTGACGGGTTAATACAATAGGTAGAAGATGGGATCGCAAACGAGCGATCGCAACCATACCCCAATTCGCTAAAACTAGAAATACCCGTAAAAAAAGTTCAGGCATTTTAACATATGGCAGCACAAAAACGCAAAGATTCTGATATCAAGACGACAGACGGCAAACGAATAGTTTACTCCGAGTTTGGCAATGTTGACAATTCGGCCGCCCTCGAAAGAGGAGTTGCCGAAGTCCCGCCAGCTCAACAAAATTTGAGAGTGCAAGCGTCTCGGAAAGGCCGCGGCGGCAAAACTGTCACTGTCATCACCGGGTTTCAGGGAAAACCTGAAACTTTGGCAGCTTTGGCAAAGCAGCTTAAAGCTCAATGCGGTGCAGGAGGGACGGTTAAGGAAAATGAAATCGAACTTCAGGGCGATCGATCTCAACAACTTCTCGAAATTCTCAAAAAACTCGGCTACAAAGCTAAAGTTAGTGGAGGATGATGAGTCATTAGTCATTACCGTGTTTTAATTTTTAACCTTCATGTACACTCGACCTTTAGCTCGTTTAATCGAACAATTGCAGCGCTTGCCCGGAGTCGGCCCAAAAACCGCCCAGCGTTTAGCTTTACATATTTTGAAGCGACCGGAAGAAGAAGTGCAAGCCCTAGCTAAATCTTTGATTGATGCCAAACAGCAAGTAGGTTTCTGTCAAGTATGCTTTCACTTATCTGCTGACCCTGTTTGCGAAATTTGCCGCAATACCAACCGCGACAGTCATACCATTTGTGTAGTGTCAGAATCCCGCGATGTAATTGCTTTAGAAAAAACGCGAGAATATATGGGCAAATATCACGTTGTTGGTGGCGTTATCTCGCCGATGGATGGAATTGGCCCGGAACAATTGAACATTCAACCATTAGTCCGGCGCGTCAGCCAGCAAAAGATTAAGGAAGTAATTATTGCTATTAGTCCCAGCGTGGAAGGCGAAACTACTACTCTTTATATCGGTCACTTATTAAAACCTTTTACCTTAGTGACGCGCATAGCTTTTGGTTTGCCGATGGGGGGAGATTTGGAATATGCCGATGAAGTAACATTAGCTCGCGCTTTGGAAGGAAGGAGGGAGTTGGATTAGTTATAAGTTGTCCCGCATCTAAATTGTGTTTTCTGGCGGGCGGGACGCCCAACCCCTACTTTCCACAAGAACTCGATCGAGCTTAATCGCTCTTTTTTTACTCAAAGGGAAGAATTTTCTAATCTAGCCATTAGTTCTTCTATTGACAAATCTGGCAGTTGTGACAGCAATAGCGATAAGTTTTCGGCAGACAATGCAAGCAAATTTGGGATGAGATTGACGGTGTTTACTTCTAATTGACCAAAGCGCTTTCTTAAGACATTTTCGGCGATTAAAGTTCGTACTTGTTGCCTATCTGCTTGGGCGATTGGCAATGTGGATAATTGCACTAACAACATAGTGAATTCACCAACAGGTAAAGCCGATACAGAGGAAAAAAAGGCAATTGTCTGAGCGTCTAACTCCCCAAATCTGACTTGCAGAAAGTTCTGCAAAATCAACCGCTGTGCTTCTTCTCTTCCTTCTTCTCTTCCTTCTTCTCTTCCTTGTTGTGTGGCCTCATCTATTTTTTGTTGTAACAGAGGTACGAGCGCCATAACTAACTCCTTATCTTCCTGATTTCCTGGGGCACTAGCTGCTAAATTTACTTGCAGATTCGCTTGCAGGTTGTACAATAATTCTAGCGTACTAGCTCGTAGGGGACTATCAACAGACAATCTTGTTAATTCCGCGATCGCCCCTTGCTGTACCTTACCCTTACCTAAAATCCGCAACCACATCGTTTCTGGAACATTCGGTAGCTGGTGAATGGCTATCAATCCTACTCGCCAAACTTCCGATAGAAAATAAACCCCCCTCCCCCAACCTTCTGACTCTTCTGGAAGCATAAAATTAAAGCTGCTTAACAAAGCCTCCGAAGCAGTGGGAGTCAGAATCCACAACCTCGGTAATTGCTGGGATTCTAAACGTTGCTCTTCTCGATTAGCTCGGCGCAGTAATTCTGCCCTAGTATTTAAAAGGTTTGACAACACAACTGAAGATATCCTCTGTATTGACGGCATTGCGAAATGGTTCGATCGCAGCCACAGTCGCAGTCATTTGACCTAATAAGCCTAAATTCTCTACGTATTCAGGCGATACAGAAGTGGGTTTAAACCAGATATCAATTTCTCGAACTTGAGCAGAAACATCTTTACTTGTTTCTACTTCTCCGAGAGGTGACAATAACTCTCTTAGGTATTCTTTGGCAAACTGGTCATGGGGGAATTTAGTCATTCTTGGGAAGCACTGTATTCCGAAAAGAACTAAATTAATTATATCTCATTTTAAAACAGTTTTTATTGGCGATCGCTTCTATGTTATACACCCAATATTTGAAAAGATTCAGGTATCTAAGTCTTCTATTTTTTGAGGTAGGGTTACTTCTTTAACCCAGATTTAGGATAAAATCTCAAATCCCCAATTGAGCGACTCTCCCCTGTCACTGCCGCGAAAGGGTAAACTGGACAAAGTTACCGAGAGTAAAAAATCATGACCAAATTCGATCGACCTTTAAGCTACCCCACAACCCGCAAAATCGACCAAACAGACGACTACCACGGCGTCAAAGTACCTGACCCCTACAGGTGGCTGGAAAATCCCGACTCTGAGGAAACCCAAGCTTGGGTAGAAGCCCAAAATGCAGTCACTTTTTCTTACCTCAACGAAATTCCGGCGCGGGAAAAAATCAAACAGCGCCTGACTCAACTTTGGGATTACGAGAAATACGGGATACCTTTCAAAGAAGGCGATCGCTATTTCTACTACAAGAATGACGGTCTGCAAAACCAATCCGTACTTTATACTTTAACATCCCTTGAGGGCGAACCAAAAGTATTAATTGACCCCAACACTCTCTCAGAAGACGGAACCGTTGCTTTGGGCGGCGTAGCTATCAGCCAAGACGGTAAAAATATGGCTTACGGTTTGTCAACCTCCGGCTCCGACTGGCAAGAATGGAAAGTCCGCGATATCGAAACAGGTGCAGATTTATCCGATCATTTAAAGTGGGTAAAATTCTCAGGGGCATCTTGGACTCACGACGGTAAAGGCTTTTTTTACAGTCGCTACGACGAACCCAACGAAAAAAGCAAGCACGAAGACGTTAACTATTACCAAAAACTGTTTTACCACCAAATCGGCACGCCCCAATCTGAAGACGTATTAATCTACGATCGCCCCGACCAAAAAGAATGGGGATTTAGCGGCGGCATCACTGAAGACGGCAAATATCTAATTGTATCAGTTTGGCAGGGAACTGAAACAAAAAACCTGATTTTCTATAAAGACTTAACTGCCCCTGAATCCCCTGTTGTAGAAATGATTAACGAATTCGAGGCAGAGTACAGCTTTATCGACAATGAAGGCCCTCTGTTCTGGTTTCAAACTGACTTAAATGCACCCTGCGGCCGGGTAATTGCGATCGACACCAACAACCCCCCTCCTTTATCCCTCGCTGGCGATGAAAGTCAAGGGAAATTTACAGAAATTATCCCCGAAGCAGCCGAAACCCTCCAAGGTATTGGCATCCTCAACAATCAATTTGTGGCTTCTTATCTGAAAGACGCCTACACCCAAATTAAAATCTTCAACTTAGACGGCTGTTTCGCGCGAGAAATAGCTTTGCCGGGAATCGGTTCGGCGGGAGGATTTGACGGCAAGCGGCACGATACCGAAACTTTTTATGCTTACACGAGTTTCACTACACCTAACACTATTTACCGCTACAACATGGTGACAGGCGAAAGCACAATTTACCGCCAGCCGAATGTAGATTTCAACCCCGAAGATTACGAGACAAAGCAAGTATTTTATCCCAGCAAAGACGGCACGCAAGTACCGATGTTCATCACCCACAAAAAAGGCTTGCAATTAGATGGCAATAACCCGACATACCTATACGGTTACGGCGGTTTTGGCATCTCGCTGACTCCTAGTTTCTCGGTTAGCAGGATTGTGTGGTTGGAGATGGGCGGAGTTTACGTCACAGCCTGTTTGCGGGGCGGCGGCGAGTACGGCGAAGAATGGCACCAAGCAGGCACAAAGTTCAACAAGCAAAACGTGTTTGACGACTTTATAGCTGGCGCTGAATGGTTGATCGAAAACAAATACACCAAACCGGCAAAATTGGCGATCGCAGGTGGCAGCAACGGCGGTTTATTAGTAGGGGCTTGCATGACTCAGCGGCCGGAATTGTTCGGTGCAGCATTGCCGGCAGTTGGTGTTATGGATATGTTGCGCTTCCACAAATTTACCATTGGTTGGGCTTGGACTTCTGAATACGGTTCGCCGGAAAATCCCGAAGAATTTTCAACAATTCACGGCTATTCTCCGTTGCACAATCTCAAACCGGGAACCGCTTATCCGGCGACAATGATTACAACTGCCGATCACGACGATCGAGTAGTTCCGGCCCACAGTTTCAAGTTTGCTTCTGCCTTGCAAGAAACCCACGCCGGAGAAAAGCCGGTGTTAATTAGGATCGAAACCAAAGCGGGACACGGGGGCGGCAAACCTACTGCTAAAGTGATTGAAGAATTGGCTGATGAATGGGCTTTTTTAGTGCGTGAACTCGATATTGACGCTTAGCAAGCGGCGTTAGAGGGTGCGATCGACGCAGTTTCATGATTTAGATATAAAGATGGTGTAAAGGGCGATCGTTCTTTTTGAATTCAAGGGCGATCGTTCTTTTTTGTCACCAAAATCCTGGTATTAACATATATAATTTGTCAAGTTTTTTTGTTAACTTTTGTAGCGTTGAGTGGGTATTATTACATGGCTGTGAGTTTACTGCACGACAAATTAGTATAAGTATAAATCTCTAGAAATGCGGTACTCTCAACTTTCAACAGCGATCGCACCTCAAAGTCAAAATCTGCCAATTTTTATGAAATTAATATTTTCAGTATATTTACGGTTCAAGCTGTCTGAGCCAGCCTCGATGTCACCAGACCAAGAAAAGCAGTATGAGGGGTCAGACCCCTTGGGCTGATGAATCCGTAAGTAATTTACCATATAACTAACGTTAGACCTGAGATCATTTTTCCCAAAAATAGAGCATCTTGGCTAATACAAAGGCTGTGACCCCTTATTCATGTTAGAATTTGCAGCCATCGGCCGCATCAGGACATCCAACGGCGATCGCAGTAAATCCTGTCTAATGATTGACTAACCTCACAAATAACAAATATAGGCAACTATTACGTATCCTAAAAAAATATTTTTTTAAACTTTATAGTTGAAAGTTTATCGTCATCCATGAAAAGGGGTAGCTTAGATTTAGCAACCAAATCAACCAAAAATGAGAACCATCCCAAATCTGTCAAATTTGTCAGCCGCACCAACACGGAAATATACCAATATGGAAACTAAAATCTTGAGACAAGCCAGCTATAAAGCAGAGACGGCTAGCCTAAAAAATCTAGCGATTGTGGATTCAAAAGTAGAAAACTACCAAGAGTTTCTCAGGGGAGTGAAAAGCGGTACAGAAGTAATCCTGCTCGATAGAACCCGGGATGGAATCGACCAAATCACCGAAATTTTGCGTCAGCGCCACAATATCAACAGCCTGCACGTAGTATCTCACGGCCGAGAAGCAGCAATCGCGATCGGCCCTGCAGAATTGAATCTTGACAACCTAGAAACCTACAGCAACCAATTGCAGCAGTGGGGAAAATCCCTCAGCCAATCCGCCAGCATTCTACTTTACGGCTGTAACGTAGCCGCAGGCAAATCCGGCATTAAATTTATACAAAAAATTAGCGAATTCACCGGAGCAAATATTGCAGCATCCCAAAACCCAACTGGAAGCGCAGCACTCGGAGGCGACTGGAAATTAGAAATTACCACAGGACAAATCAATGCCGAACTAGCCTTTGAAAAAGAAGTCCTAGAAAACTACACATCAGTCCTGGCTACCTTAGTATCTGAAGACTTTAAAAATTCAACAGTAGTCGGGCCTTGGATATATGGAGTTGCTGGTACTTCCACTCCACCAGGTTTAACCGCAGGTGCCGCCAATTCCGGTGTTATTCCCAGTTTAGGAAATAACGATCCAGCAGGCGGCGGCGCTTTGAGATTAACATCAAACGCGAATAACCAATCAGCTTATGTTCTCTACAACAACCCCATCTCTGCCACTGAAGGTCTAAGAGTTACCTTTGATATCTTTGCCTATAACGGTAATGGTGCCGATGGCCTTAGTTTTTTCCTGATTAACGGAACAGCAACGCCAACAAAAGCCGGAGGCTTTGGCGGATCTCTCGGCTATGCTAGCAATAATAGTCTCACTCCTGCTCTGAACTCAGAGGGTATTTCAGGAGGTTACTTAGGTGTCGGATTAGACGAGTTTGGCAATTTTTCCGAGGAGCAACCCCTCCCACCAGCACGAGCTACTTTCGGGCGTGTGGGTGGCCCGGGAGTGGTAAAGGATTCAATAGGAATTAGAGGCAGCGAAAGCAGAACCTATAGTTTTATAACTAACGCTTCTGTTGCCATTGGCATAGATAATGAAACTGCCACGAATCGCACCGATGCTAATACTAAAAGAAGCGTCCAAATTACCCTATTGCCGCCGACTTCGACAATAGCACCTAACCGTCTGACAGTTGCCTTAGACTTGAACAACAACGGTATTTTTGAACCGGGCGAAACACTAATCACCATACCAGATTTGACCGCCGTAAACGGAATAGTGCCATCTACTTTTAAATTTGGCTTTGCTGCTGCCACAGGAGGAAGTACAAACATTCACGAACTCAACAATGTCCTCGTCGAAAGTATAGATGAGCCTACACTCCAAGCCGATGTTTCCATTGTTAAAAAAGGCCCGCTGTACGCCATACCCAGCAGCAACATTACCTACACTATTACTTCTACAAATAACGGGCCAAGCAGTGCCGAAAGCGTCCTGATTCAAGATCCCCTCCCTGCAGGCTTAACTTTCTTCAGCGCCTCCGACGGTGGCACATACAACCCCGTTACCAGGAATGTCGTCTGGCCGGTGATTCCGACTCTCCTTAACGGTGCTAGCCAAGTCCGCACCATCACCGCAACAGTTCCCGCAACACCAGGCACTGTTTTAACGAACACCGCCTATAGCGACTCCAGCACTTTCGACCCCAATAAAGCTAACAACAATAGTTCCCAACCCACTTCTCAAGTCCCAACTACAATTACTAACAATCTTGCCGATGTAGTCACCAGCAAAAGCGGGTCTATTTCTGGTGCACCGGGCGGGACAGTGAGTTATGAAATCGTTACCCAAAACAACGGGCCGGGCACAGCAGATAACATCACAATTACCGACAGCATCATTCCCGGCTTAACAGGAGTCAGCATCTCCGACAGCGGTACCTACGATAGCATTACAGGTATCGTCACCTTCCCCCTGGCCACCTTAACCAACACACAGAGCGTCAGGCGCAGCATCAGCTTCATCGCACCTGCATCCGGCAGCGTCAGCAACACCGCCAGGAGTGACTCCTCTACCCCCGACCCTTTTCCTGAAAACAACAACGGTACTGCACCCGGTGCTAGCGTGACTACAACTCTGACACCCAGTGCCGATGTCGTTACCACCAAAAGCGGTACTCTCAACAGTACAGCGGGCGGGACAGTGAGTTATGACATCGTTACCCAAAACAACGGGCCGAGCACAGCAGATAACGTCACAATTACCGACAGCATCGTTCCCAACTTAACAGGAATCAGCATCAGTAACGGCGGTACCTACGATAGCATTTCAGGTGTCGTCACCTTCCCCCTTGTCACCTTAACCAACACAGAGAGCGTCAGGCGCAGGATCAGCTTCATCGCACCGGCATCCGGCAGCGTCAGCAACACCGCCAAGAGTAGCTCCTCTACCCCGGACCCGACTCCCGGCAACAATGACGGTACTGCACCCGGTGCTAGCGTGACTACAACTCTGACACCCAGTGCCGATGTCGTTACCACCAAAAGCGGGTCTATTTCTGGTGCACCGGGCGGGACAGTGAGTTATGACATCGTTACCCAAAACAACGGGCCGAGCACAGCAGATAACGTCACAATTACCGACAGCATCGTTCCCGGCTTAACAGGAGTCAGCATCTCCGAGGGCGGTACCTACGATAGCATTTCAGGTGTCGTCACCTTCCCCCTTGTCACCTTAACCAACACAGAGAGCGTCACCCGCAGGATCAGCTTCATCGCACCGGCATCCGGCAGCGTCAGCAACACCGCCAAGAGTAGCTCCTCTACCCCGGACCCGACTCCCGGCAACAATGACGGTACTGCACCCGGTGCTAGCGTGACTACAACTCTGACACCCAGTGCCGATGTCGTTACCACCAAAAGCGGTACTCTCAACAGTACAGCCGGCGGGACAGTGAGTTATGACATCGTTACCCAAAACAACGGGCCGAGCACAGCAGATAACGTCACAATTACCGACAGCATCGTTCCCGGCTTAACAGGAATCAGCATCTCCGAGGGCGGTACCTACGATAGCATTTCAGGTGTCGTCACCTTCCCCCTTGTCACCTTAACCAACGCACAGAGCGTCACCCGCAGGATCAGCTTCATCGCACCGGCATCCGGCAGCGTCAGCAACACCGCCAAGAGTAGCTCCTCTACCCCGGACCCGACTCCCGGCAACAATGACGGTACTGCACCCGGTGCTAGCGTGACTACAACTCTGACACCCAACCAACCGCCATTCGCGACACCGACTAACCTCACGGTAGGGCCAAACAGCAGCGCGCCGGTGGCGGGAT
>NZ_JAUBRH010000070.1:0-27378 GCF_036701775.1 Microcoleus sp. N9_A2
TTACAACTTTAGATGCCTACTTTTTTTTGAATACGGTTTTGTTTGATCATCTTGATCCTTTCCTTCAGGGCACTACCGCAATTGCGTGGGAATCTACGAATGGCGAACACTGGTACATTATTAGTACGCTCACCTACTAATCTCCAAACTTTTCGGGAATATGGCCAACGCTTTACCATTGAGGAAAATTTTCTGGATGATAAATCCTCTGGATTCAATCTCGAAGACTCTAAACTCCGATCCGCTCCAGCTCTTTCTCGACTGTGCTTGGTGTTAGCCATGACTACTTTGTTCTTGACTGCTCAAGGTGTTGAAGTTGTCATTTTAGGTCAGCGTCGTTGTGTAGATCCACATTGGTATCGGGGTGCTAGCTACTTGAAAAATGGCTGGAGTTGGGTCAAACAAGCTCTGAACAAGGGCTGGAATTTAATTTCTGTTATCTCTTTTTCTACTAATATTGACCCCGAACCAGTCAAGGCTTCTCGTTTACAACATCAGCAAAGAACTTACCGAATTGAGTTTCAAGCTACCACTGTAGTTTGGGCTAATTAAACTTTTGTCAGTCAATCAGCTCTTGATGTAAGGGTTTCAGCTTTTTTCAGCAAGCCCTAATTATTGTATCACAGTTTAAGTGCACAACAGGTTATCGATCTCATGCTTATATTTTGGTTGATTTATTCTTGATTAAAAATATTCCCAAATCCTAATTTATTGATTGGATTCAACGATTTAATTAATCCAATAAATCAATTCCAACCCTTTTATTTTTATGTTTGAGCTAGCTTATTTCTTACTTTTTTAATTCGCAGAGTGACAGAAGAGGGATATCAGGGTTGGATCACGCGCTGACAATGGCATTTTTTTTGCGGAGTGGTATAACTACTCGGAATTCACGAATATGGCAATTCGTCAAGCGCTGGTGGGAGAGGGTAAATTAGTATTGGCTATAGAAAAATCTACAGGAAGTATCGAAGTGACTGTGCCATTCGGCTTGCCAGCAGCAGGATCGGGCTGGTAAAGTTGGATACGATCGCGCCCAAGTCGTTTAGCTTGATATAGGGCTTGGTCGGCTGCGGCAATCAGAATTTCGGCTCCCGATTCAGATGCAGGAACAATACTCGCTACGCCCAGGCTGAGAGTGACGTACTCGCTCACCTGAGAACCTGCGTGAGGAAGCTGCAAAGCTGCGATTTTGAGCTGTATGTGTTCGGCTACCAGCACAGCGCCTTGAATCGCGGTATTTGGCAAAATAACGGCAAATTCTTCGCCTCCGTAGCGAGCTACTAAATCGGCGGGGCGATTGACTGCATTGCCGATCGCCGCAGCGACTTGTCGCAAACATTCGTCTCCCCCTGGATGCCCGTAAGTATCGTTGTAACTTTTAAAAGAATCAATATCGCAAAGAATAAGGGACAGAGGGGTTTGTTCCCGCGCTTGTCTGCGCCACTCCATTTCTAAATATTGATCGAAGCGGCGGCGGTTTGCTAGCTGGGTGAGTTCGTCTAAACTGGCCAAGCGCTCTAACTTGAGGTTGGCGGCTTGCAACTGCTGGTATAGTTCTGCTTGCTTGATGGCGATCGCCAACTGGGTGGCCAGAGAAGACAGCAACTCTACTTCCAACTGCATCCACTGCCGGGGACTGCACTGGTGGGCCATCAGCAGCCCCCACAACTCGTCTCCTTGCACTAAAGGCACAACCAAATACGCTCTCACCGCGAATTGTGCGAGCAAGTCAATTTGATATTGCGGCAAATCGGCGGCCAAAACATCGGCGATCGGTCGGATCGATCGATGTTGGTACGCTTCGAGATAGAACTGGTCAAAACAGAAATTTTCCAGGGTTTCCCCCAACATCGGCTGGCAGTTGGGAGCTACAGATTCCACTGTCACCGCCCCCGTCGCCGGGCCGGCGCAGAGACTGCCGATACAGGGGTTAAAGCGCACGATCATCACTCGATCGGCCTGAAGGAACTGACGCACTTCTGTCACTGTCGTGCTGAGCACTTCGCCCAAATCCAGAGACTGGCGGATGTGCTGAGTAATCGTCGCCATCAGCAGTTCTCGTTCGTTCTGCTGCCGCAGCGCCTCTTCTGCCCGCTTGTACTCGGTGATATCTTGAGCGGTGCCGAAAATTTGTTTGGGGCAGCCGTCGGCTGTGCGGGCGAAAACTTGGTCGCGGCAGCGAAACCAGAGCCATTCGCCCGATCGATGTTTGAGGCGATACTCCAACTCCAAAATATGCCCGTCAGGGGCGGAGGGAAATTTTTGCTGGTGGGCTTTGAGCCTCGGCAAATCTTCTGGGTACACCAAACTGGAATACAAAGCAGTTTGCATTTGTAAAATTTCTTGGGGAGTGTAGCCCAACAATTTAGAAGCTTGACCGTTGACGTAGACGTTGCGCTGTTCGGTCAAATCGTAGATGTAGAGCAAATAAGGCGCAGCGTCAGCAATCTGCTGGATAAAATGCTGGCTCGATCGCAATTCTTCCTCCACCCGCTGACGCACTTGCACTTCTTCCAAAGCTTGATCCCGCATTGTGCGGTAAGCTTGGATGCGATGGGTGAGGTCGGTCACGTCTTGAATCACCAGCAGCGCGTAGAAGGATGGGCAATTGACCCCCGGCCATATTGATGACGAAACTGAGGGTGCAGATTCCCTACACACAAAAGCACTTCTTGGTGATCCGACTCCGACAGTACCGTCTGATTCCAACTCAAGAGTATGGAGAACCCAGTCTCTAATCTCCTGTTCTTCTATGCCAGCCTCTAGGGCTGGCACAGCAGTCACAGTAGTTTGCTGAATTCGCTGCTGACCGTCTTGCCAAGTTGCCGGAATCAGGTGTTTGTGAATTTGAGAAGAAAAAATTGTTGGCGGGCCTCCTGCAAAGATTTGCTTGAAGCGAGTGGCGTACTTTAACTGACTCAGGTGAGGAAAATGGGTTGTGATCTTTGTTCCCAATATTTGGCTGCGGGGAATTTTAGTCCACTCTTCCAGACAAGTGTTCCAAAACAGCACCACAAAATCATCCTGCAGCAAGCAGGCGCCGACTGGTACGCTGTCGAGAACCCCAAACTTTTCCTTAATACTTTTGCTCTCCTCAATCATAGACCCCCGGCAAGTTGATTGATAGCAGTCAACAAGGTGTCAAAGGAATTAACATTGAAAATAAGAATGATATCTCCTTCAATGTGAAGCCTTTCAATCATGAAACTGGTCTGGGCTAATAAAACAACTGTATCAGTAGCTAAACCGCCAGATATCAGCAAACTAGCAATCGTCCCTTCGCTATAAGTGGGAATTGAGTAGTTCAGGCGCTGCTGAAGTACGTTGCTGATTGCGCCCATGACCCCATTAATTACAATATTTCCCACTTCACTCAGCGTACCAATTTTGACTGAATCGAGATCGTGAGTTCCAACTTCTTCCCCTGTAAGCATTGTCACCAGCAGGGCAGCGCTGTTGGTGGGAAAGACTAGCTGGGCAACGCCTCCAAAGGAGCCTGTGAATTTGAGCTGGACAGCGGCGATTTGCTCGCCGTTGAGGTGTTGCTCCAACTCTTCTTCCAGGTCCATGGGAGTCAGGATTTGAAGGTAGGGGATTTGCAAGCGAATCGGGGAGTCGATCATGTCGTTCAAAACCCCTGCGGCTTGACCGATCCCGATGTTGACGAGTTCCTGCAAAGCATCGAGCTGTCGAGTGCTTAATTTCATTGGGTGCTCTCCTCGCTAACACTGAGAGCTTTTTTGATCCACCCGATCAGTTCATCTGAGTTGGGCATTTTGTGAATGACTGCCAGGGCTCCGAGTTCCATGCACTCGGAGCGGGTGCTTGCTTGGATGTCTGCGGTAATTACGATCACTGGAATTTTATATCCTCGATCGCGCATGGCTTGCAGGACTTCCCGACCTTCCATTTCCGGCATCAGCAGATCTAAAAGCATACAGTTTGGGGTTTTAGTGCCGAGCAGTTCTAGAGCTTCTGGGCCGCTGGATGCTTCCCAAGTCTCGTATCCTTCTGCTCGCAAGATTTTGCAGATCACCCTGCGAGTCAACCACGAATCTTCGACAACGAGAATTGATGTCACTACGTTCTCCTCCTTCTATTGTTTAGAACTGACCGGCGTTGCAGGTACTGCTTTTATCTTGACAGTAATTTAAAGTGCTGGGACGGTGTGTGATCGAGCTTCACTTGGAATTCCTGTTCTTAAAAACTAACGCATTAATGTGTTGGATAGTTTAGTATCTGGGACTATGTGAAGAAAAAACCCGGTTTCTGAATGAAACCAGGTTTGGGGGATCTCTATTGCTCCTAACATGGGCGCTCAATTATAGATTACCAAACGCTTCCGGAGGGACTCTACTCGCTGTTTGGCAGTGGCATTGTCTGGATCGCAGGCGAGAGCTTGTTCGTACATTTCCAAGGCTTGAGCTGTTAATTTCTTGCGTTCGTAGGCGTGACCCAGATTGTTGAGAGATGTAACGTATTCTGGCTGTAACTTCAGGGCTTCTTTGTAGTGGCGGATTGCGATGTCATACTGTTCTTGGCCAAAGTGTGCAAAACCGAGGGCGTTGTAAATAACAGCTTGATTTTCTTCGCCTTCTAAGTCTTTGGCTTTCATGGCTTTTTGAAACAGTACGATCGCCTGGGAGTAAAGCTTCTTATCTACATAGATACTTCCTAATTCGTAGTATTCCTGTGCTGTTCCTTTTTCTATGGTCAGCTTATTTTCTAAGCGTTCGAGAGACATTTCCAGCTTGCGAGTTTTGAGAATTTGGCGCACAACAAACCAGGAAGTGCTGCCGAGTATAGCGAGCAGGACTGACAGGTAAACAATCAGCAAATTACTATCCATGTTTTTCTTAAAATTAGGTAGAGCAGTGGAAGGTTTTATTTATTTTAAGGCGTTAGCAATCCCTGACATTTGCCTCTGCAACTGTATAGAAAACAAGGAAATAGCGATCGACCGGCCCGATCGCGATTTCTGAAAAAGCAAGAGTCCAGAAGTAAGAACAAAGAAGGAAAGTGGCTCTCAACCTCCTAAATTCATCAGGAGTTTTCCTTCTCTGGCCGACTGTTAAATCTTTCTTACTTCTGCTTTCTGCATTCTGAAAATCAAGCGAACTTTCAGCCTCCGGCTCGATTAGCCATTTCGACGACTTTCCCGAATGTTGCTGGGTCAATGATCGCCATTTGTGCCAGCATTTTGCGGTTGATTTCGATGTTGGCTTTCTTCATGTTGCCGATCAGTCTGCTGTAGCTCGTGCCGTGCTGGCGCGATGCGGCATTGATCCGAGCAATCCACAGGCGACGGAAATCGCGTTTGCGTTTTTTGCGATCGCGATAACCGTTACGCAAGGCTTGCATCACCCGTTGGTTAGCTGTGCGGAACTGTTTCGACTGTGCGCCTCGGAAACCCTTGGCTAATTTGAGAATTTTTTTGCGGCGCGCTCTGGCGACATTACCGCGTTTTACCCGTGTCATCTTTAATTTCCGTTAAACTTTACAAGTATGGAAGCATTAACCGCACGTTAGCGTCGTTGGTCTCGTCGATGACGACCAGCTTAGAGAGACGGCTTTTGCGAGCTGAACTTTTGTGCTGTAGCAAGTGGCTTTTGTAAGCTTTACGGCGCACAATTTTACCGCTGCCGGTCGCTCTAAAGCGCTTTGCGGCTGCTTTGCGAGTTTTGAGTTTTGGCATGAACTGGTGTTATTTGGACACAAGCTTCAACCGTATCACATTTGTGGTACTTTCTGCAAGGGAGATTTGCTGGTTGGGGGCGGCGCTGTATTTGGGGCAATATACAGGATGGGCGATCGGCTAATCTTGTGGTTGTTTGCTGCCGTTAACACCTAGTATAGAATGTTATATCGCAGTTCGGGTATCATTAAGGGTTATCGGCAGGGTTAATATTTGAAAGCTGCTGGTGAGGCACGATAATTAAATTGAAGATGCAACATTAATTATTGGTTATGGCGCTTAGAGAGTCCATTGAAAAAATCCTTTGGGAATATCCATTGGTCAGTAATGACAACTTCGAGGGACATTCCTTTGCTAGTTATGTCAAAAATGTAGTGCCGAAATCAATAAGTGCTTCATTGGAATTACCAGAAATCTATAGCGTAAAAGCTTCAGCAGGGAATGGTTCTTGGGCTAAAGTTCCTTGGATAGCAATATTTAACAAGCTTGTAACTGAGAGTGTCCAGTCGGGCTTTTACTGTGTTTATTTATTTCGCGCCGACTTCTCAGGCGTTTATCTTTCTCTCAATCAAGGAATAGCAGATAAAAGAAAGAAGTTCGGACTTGGGAAGTCGAGGGACATGGTAAGGGATCAAGCACAACTATTTAAAGATAAGCTTGGTTCTGACAAGCTCAGAGAATTTTCAGAAACTCTCGATTTTCAGCTTGATTCGATCCCCAAGAAAACTACTTATAGAAGGCTTGGAATTGCGTATGAAGCAGGAAACATAGCATCGAAGTTTTATTCAAGCGAATCACTTCCTGACGACAAGGAGCTGGTAGGCGATGTTAGGAAAATGCTTGAAATTTACTTCTCCCTGTTTGAGGAGGTTTCTTTGAAGGATGAGGCTGATTCTGATTTGTTCAACGAGGTTTCTTTGAAGAAGGAGGCTAAGAACAATGAACCAGAAAGAGAATGGTTTGAAGATCCGAAAAAGTATAGACTTCATCGAGTAACAGAACGAAATCAGACGTTATCTAGAAAAGTTAAGCAGTTGCAAGGATATGAGTGCAAAGCGTGCGGTTTTGATTTTGAGTCTCGATACGGAGAAATAGGCAGAGGATACATAGAAGCTCATCATAATGTTCCAATTTCCAACTTGAGCGGGGCAAAGATTCAACTAGATCCGCTTAAGGATTTTACTGTGCTATGCTCAAATTGCCATAGTATGATTCATCGCATTAAACCAACGCCAACCCTAGAGGAGTTTAGGCAAAACTTGCAGATATAGTATGAGTATTTGAATGTTGATTTCGTATAACAAGGGCTTGCAATAGTTAGAGTAAAATAAACCCATGCAAATTATAGCAGCTAAATCCTATATAGAGTACCGGAAAAATGTTTTTCTTTCAAATCCGGGAGATACTGTTGGCGTATACATTAGACATCTCGCAAAAGAAGGCGGGCGTAATTGCTTCTGTGCGCCTATGATTCTATTGATATTTATGAATTTTTATGAATAAGTAAAAATTCTGAAGCATGGATACATAACTTACATTTTTCAAAATTTTGTGCGACGTAAGTGGAAAATTTATGTACAATTATTAGAGATTTATTGGCGATTTTTTAAGCTGAGCTACATCAAATTTTGGCGTTGCTGATTTAAGGTATGAAAGGCTAAATATGCCAGTCATAGAAACCAGTATCCACAAAGCTTGGGGATTTTTAACTTATTTTTTTCATACCCTGATTAAGCAACGCCTAATTTTATTGTAAGTCTTGCGTTGGTTTTGGGAACCTTTTACCTGTTTTGATGCTTGGTGCTGTAAAGATGAGTTTGAAGAATGGCTCTACGACTAAAAGCCTTCGTAAACCTTGGAATACGTGCTGATTAAAAATGCTGGCATCATGCCGATATTAGCACTAGAACATTACAAATAAAGGAGGTATTTAAACTTGATTTAGTATTAAACTCTCCATACAGGCCTGTCGGGATTTTCGGGATTTGGAACTAGACGCTGATTTTTGCAATCTACTAGCAAATCTAAAGTTTCTAACACAGTTTGACCGATTAGCACCATATCGCCTAAAACCATTGTCGCCTCAATTGTCTCGCGCCCTTCTATTTCAATGATAACAGGCCCTGTTAATCCCACTGTTTTTTGTCTGCCATCGGCATATTTTGCTATTTCTTGACTCCGAATTCTTAAGCCGAGGTGTTCGCAGACTTCGAAAGGAATAGCTGTGCGTACTGCACCAGTATCTATCAGTGCTTCGGCTTCATACACGCGCAACAGATTTGGATTGAGCAATCCTCTTTTGACTAACTCTTCATCAATGGCATTCGTTAGCTTGACTTTGACTCGAACTGCACCCATATTTTTGCTGGCTTGAGTTTGAGTTAGATTGCGATCAAGATTTATCATATCGCCTCTTTTCGTCTAGAAAGTCTACCTTTGATTTTAGCCCTAATTTATGGTAGTAAGCTTCGCAGTGCACACCCTACAAATAAAGTTTGTACGTAAGTCTTACAGCGTATTTCCGGTTTAGGAAGTGCAGTAGGGACAAAGGCTTTCGCCGTGTCCCTACGGGGATCTATCACTCTTGTGGGGAGTAGGGGGTGGGCATCCTGCCCGCCCTAAACATACAAGTTAAATGCACAACAGCTTACTCATCTTCTGCATAGATAAACCGATACAATTCGCTAGGATCGGGCTCAGCGCTTTTCTCAGCAAAATCCACTGCATCGTCAATTACTGCTTGAATCTTATTATCGATCTCTTTCAATTCTTCAGCAGTTGCCAAAGTTCGATCGATCAAATCAGCAGCCAACTTCTTAATCGGATCGCGGGGGAACCAATATTCCTTCTCTTCTTTAGAACGCAACTCATCAGGATCGGCCAAAGAATGGCCGCGAAAGCGATAAGTCAAAGCCTCGATCAAAGTCGGCCCCTCGCCGGCTCGCGCCCGCGCCACAGCTTCCTTCGCCACTTCCCGCACCGCCAAAACATCCATCCCGTCAACCTCAAAACCAGCCATGCCAAAAGCATGAGCCTTCTTGTAAATCAGCGGATCAGAAGTAGCTCGCTCGTGGGCCATCCCGATCGCCCATTTGTTGTTTTCCACAACATAAATAATCGGCAACTTCCACAAAGCCGCCATATTCAAACATTCAAAAAACTGCCCGTTATTTGCAGCACCATCGCCAAAAAAACAAGCAGTCACGCCATCGGAACTCTCATCCCCCAAAGCTTCGCGCCGGTACTTCGATTGAAAAGCCGCCCCCGTAGCTACAGGAATCCCCTCAGCCACAAAAGCATAACCTCCCAACAGTCGGTGTTCGGCCGAAAACATGTGCATCGAACCGCCGCGGCCCTTCGAGCAACCAGTTTCCTTCCCGAACAACTCCGCCATTACCTCCCGCGCCGGGACGCCCGCGCTCAAAGCGTGAACGTGATCGCGGTAGGTGCTGCTAACGTAATCGGTGTCATCCCGACGCATCGATCGAATCACGCCTGTAGAGACAGCTTCCTGACCGTTGTACAAGTGGACAAAACCAAACATTTTGCCTCGGTAGTACATCTCAGCACACTTGTCCTCAAAGTAGCGCCCCAAGACCATATCCTCGTAGAGCATTAAGCCCTCATCCCGAGAAATGTTTACGCTTTGCGCGTCAAAAACTGGTAAAGTCCGTTCCTGAACCATAAATAATTAATACCCGACGATCAGCTTCCTAGACATCTAAATTTAAACCCAGATGGGACACAACCGCAGCAGAAAACCATCAAACCTTTTCTGTGCAACAGTTCACCAATTGTTAAAATGTGTTTGGCAGGCGGGGCGGATTGCCGGGACTGGGAGAACCAACTCCCATCTAAACCCCATGCAAACGAATGATATAATTCCATTACTCTCAAACCCGAAAATGCTCAAGAGTCACACAACTCATTTAGCTGACGGGCAATGGGGCTTTCCCTTTTCCTCACTTTAAAACGCTGTAGAGGGAAAAAATCAGAGTATCTCTACGGCAAGTCCAACATACCGTGAATCGGGCGGTTGGAAGCCAACACCAGAATTTTTGATTTGGTTTGCGGGAGTATGTCACTTAAGATAGGCTAATTCAGTTGCTAGCGCTTTGGGGAAGTGGACGTAGTGTTAATTCCACTAGATTACTACCGGATTTTGGGTCTACCGATTCAAGCTACTGCCGAACAGTTGCAGCAGGCTCACCGCGATCGAACTTTACAGCTTCCGCGCAGGGAGTATTCCGAAGTTGCGATCGTCGCCCGCAAACAACTGCTCGATGAAGCCTGCGCCGTTCTGTCAGACTCAGACGGGCGCAAAGCTTACGATGCGAGTTTTTTAGCCAAAACTTACGATCGAGAGTCGGAAGCAGCACAGGAAGCCAAGCACCAGAGGTCAAAAACCTCAGCAGGCACGGCCACAGTCCTGCAAGACGCAGGAGAAACCGCTCCGGCAGAGTTCAAGGCTTTAGAGGCTGCTCCCGACCCCCACACTCCAAGTATTGAAATCGATGACAACCAATTCGTAGGAGCCCTGCTCATACTGCAAGAACTGGGGGAATACGAACTCGTACAGAAGCTGGGTCGCCCGTATCTTAACAATGGCAGCATCGCGATCGCAGAAGG
This sequence comes from Microcoleus sp. N9_A2, assembly GCF_036701775.1. NCBI lineage: Bacteria > Bacillati > Cyanobacteriota > Cyanophyceae > Oscillatoriales > Microcoleaceae > Microcoleus > Microcoleus sp. N9_A2. Next base: position 10,328 of record NZ_JAUBRH010000070.1, read on the forward strand.
TCGTTTCGGCGACCAAGAGCTCGTGAGGCCAGATATAGTTTTAACCGTCAGCCTTGCCTGTCTAGAACTCGGCCGCGAACAGTGGCAGCAAGGTCAGTACGAAAATGCCGCAAAATCATTAGAAGCAGGTCAAGAATTGCTGCTGCGCGAAAGCCTATTTGCAAGCGTGAGGGGTGAAATGCAAGCCGACATATACAAACTCCGTCCGTACAACATTTTAGAGCTATTATCACTCCCCGAAGAAAAAGTCGCCGAGCGTCGCCGGGGACTGCAAATCCTGCGAGAAATGCTTCAAGAACGAGGCGGTATCGACGGTTCGGGAGACGATCGATCGGGCTTAGGAATAGAAGACTTCCTCCGGTTCGTGCAGCAAATGCGAAAACACCTAACCAGCAGCGAGCAGCAAGCCCTATTTGAAGCCGAAGCCGGCCGCCCCTCCGCAGTCGCCACTTACCTCTCGGTCTACACCCTGTTAGCCCAAGGATTTGCCGCCAGACAGCCATCGATGATCCGTCGCGCCAAGCTGATGCTGATGCAGCTCGGTCGCCGCCAAGACGTTCACCTGGAAAAAGCCGTCTGTTCCCTGCTGCTGGGCCAGACAGAAGAAGCCAGCAGAGCCCTCGAACTGAGTTCGGAAAAAGAACCCCTGGCCTTCATTCGCGAACATTCCCAAGATTCACCCGATTTGTTGCCCGGACTGTGCTTGTACGCCGAACATTGGCTACAAGAAGAAGTGTTTCCCCACTTCCGCGACTTGGCTAACGAGTCAGTGTCCTTGAAAGACTACTTTGCCGACCCGAAAGTACAAGCTTACCTAGAAGCTTTGCCACAGGACTCAGAAACCGCCAACGAATGGGTCGTCGTGCAGCCCCGCTCCGGCAAGCTCCCAGGGCGACTGCAACCGACAGCAGGTCGATCGCCCGCTGCCATACCCGCACAGCCACCCACGGCCAAGCAGGGAGCCAGTACCGTCACCTTGACCCCCGTACCGGGCGACGCTTCCACCGCAGCCTCGGGCGCGAAATTCCAGGCAACGGTGGTCGCGCCGAGCGGTGTTGCCGCCGTCTCTCTCCCGATAGCGACAGTGCCACACCCCGCAGACTCGACTTCCAAACAACGCAGACGCCAACATTCAGGGCGCAGCAGCGGAACAAGCGGCAATGGGCTAAAGGGTGATTTGGTTGATCGGGCGCGCACCAAGGCAGCAGAAATTTCTGCCCAAGTCAAGTCCATGCCTCGAAACAGGCTGGCTCTGTTTCTAGTCGCAGGTGTCCTGAGCTTGTTATTCCTGTGGTTAATACTCAGTCTGTTGGCTAGCGCGATGCAAGCCCTCTCGCCAAAAGAGCCCCTCGTCGGGCTGGAAGCACCGCCGATAGAAATCCCCACTGTTTCCGTGGCTCCAGAGCCCAGCGCCGCGGCGTCGGGAGCAATGACTGAGACAGCAGCAAGAGACTTAGTTCAAAGCTGGCTGTCGGCGAAAGCAGCGGCTTTGGGCCCCAATCACGCTGTCGAAGAATTAAAGCAAGTTCTCACAGAACCGGCTTTGTCTCGCTGGCAATTAATGGCAGAAGCTCAACAGCGAAACAACGCTCACCAGCGTTATGTACACAAGCTGCAAGTTAATGGAGTTACCACAAATCCGACTAATCCCGATCGCGCCCAAGTAGAAGCCCAAGTATCAGAAAAAGCCGAAGTGTTCGATCGATCTCAACTCGTTTCTTCGCGCAATGAAAACCTGCGGGTGCGCTACGACTTGATCCGTCAAGAGGGACAGTGGCGGATTATGGATTGGCAAGTGATTAAGTAAGGAATTGTTCAGTTGACAGTTGACAGTTGACAGTTGACGGTTGACAGTTGACGGTTGACAGTTGACAGCTTGATACCGACATCTACCTGGAAGGAAGAGGATTGGAGTAATGAACAGTCTTCTTTTAATCTCTCCTGATCGGGGTTCTGGCTGTAAACCTATTCTTTCTGGTAATTAGTAATTGGTAATTGGTAATTTATGCTGGCTAATTACTAATTACCAATTTTTGATTATCCGTTTAATTGTTAATAGCAAAAGCGGGAGTTTTGAATTGCAGATTATTGTTGAAGGCTGGCGTTTTATTTATTTATCATTCCTATTGCGTAGCCAATCAATTTCAACTGCTGGAAATGCTCGATCGCCCGCGAGGACAAATTGAGCTTTTCCACCGCGATATGCCCTACATTGACGCAGCTTGGGAAACGAAAATTAGTTTGTTCGATCGCCCAAATGAAACATTACTTCGCAGCATTAAAAGCCCTGCGGTAAATCAGTCAGCCGATGTTACCCTGCGAATGTACTGCCCGTGGGACTTCTCGGCATCTAGCAGCGCTCAAACTTGGGTATTTGCAGCCACAGAATGGGGAATTATTACCAGTACAGTATTACAGGCGATGGGTGTTAAGTCGATCGCCCAAACCCCGGTTAACTCAGAAACAAAAATTATTACACCTTCAGCTTGGTCAAAAGCCGGCTTAATTCGCAGCGGAGTTGAGGCCGATCGCATTGCCGTCGTACCTTTGGGAGTCGATCCTCAGATTTATTATCCTGCGGCGGGCGATCGGCGTCAATCACTGCGCGAAAGTTTAGGGTGGTCAAACTATTTTATATTTTTAAATATCGGAGGACAAACGGATCGCAAAGGTATTCGCCCTTTATTAAAAGCCTTCGCTGCGGTAGTTGACAAATATCCAGATGCGAGATTAGTTTTAAAAGGTTCAGAACTGCTTTATCCGTCGAGAAACGAGATTGCTGAAGCCTGCCGAGTTGTGCTCAACGATGCGGAAAGAGCGAGGGTTTTACCAAGATTAATTTATACGGGGAGCCAGCTATCTTTTGCTCAAATAGCAGAGTTTTACCAAGCAGCAGATGTTTATGTTTCTCCCTATTTGGCAGAAGGTTTTAATCTGCCGGTGTTGGAAGCTGCGGCTTGTGGTTTGCCGGTTATTTGCACGGCGGGCGGCCCTACGGATGATTTTACGCGATCGAACTTTGCACAGCGGATTGAGAGTAAATTTAAGGCTGTGGTGAGTGACGGGGAAACCTTATTTATCTTAGCTCCTGAGTGGGAACATTTGACTGATTTGATGCAAGGGGCGATCGAACAGCCTGGATTGGCTGCGACAGCGAGGGTTGCGGGCCCGGCTTTTGTGGCTGAAAATTTTACTTGGAGGCGCGTAGTCGATCGATTGCTTGAGGTTATGGGAGGAGATAAAAAGAGAGAGGAGAAGTCTATTTTTGAGCCAATAATTTTGTAGTTTGGGCGTTTCAAGCCCTAGATGGGGAAATAGGTATTTTCCGGCACGAGAGTATCCGCGATCGGTGCATCGCGCATATGTTTCAATCCCTGATAGGGTTTTAGGTATTTTCCGGCTTGTTGTGCTGATTGGTTTTCCGCTGCGATTTGAGCCAAGTTTCAATCCCTGATAGGGTTTTAGGTATTTTCCGGCTTTTTTTGTTGGTTGCCGGCTCTGCCGGAGGCAGAGTTTCAATCCCTGATAGGGTTTTAGGTATTTTCCGGCTGAATTAGTCCAGTCGCTTACTGGACGATTAACTGGAGTTTCAATCCCTGATAGGGTTTTAGGTATTTTCCGCCCCTTGTTATCTGAACGCTAGTCAATCCAGAGGGGTGCGTTTCAATCCCTGATAGGGTTTTAGGTATTTTCCGGCTTTCAGTTTTCGCCATTTAAAAGCGGTTTCGCTGTTTCAATCCCTGATAGGGTTTTAGGTATTTTCCGGCCCTCAACCAGTCGATGAAGTCCCCGACGATCGTAAGTTTCAATCCCTGATAGGGTTTTAGGTATTTTCCGGCAAAACTTGCTAAATTCTCTATAGCAGAAGCGTCTAGCCAAGTTTCAATCCCTGATAGGGTTTTAGGTATTTTCCGGCCGCAACAACTTGTATCGATTGCTGGCTTATGTTCGCGTTTCAATCCCTGATAGGGTTTTAGGTATTTTCCGGCGGTATTCCCCAGAAAGTCTTGTCTCGCTTCGAGTATGTTTCAATCCCTGATAGGGTTTTAGGTATTTTCCGGCGTCGAAGCGGGAAACCCTGTAAGGGGCGGGAACCCGTTTCAATCCCTGATAGGGTTTTAGGTATTTTCCGGCTGTTTCTAGGTCTGCTTTTGTCTAGTTTTGCCAGTGAAGTTTCAATCCCTGATAGGGTTTTAGGTATTTTCCGGCCTTATGAATCGGCTCTTGCTGAATATAAAGAGTTGTTTCAATCCCTGATAGGGTTTTAGGTATTTTCCGGCTGCCACGGCCTGTCAATGAAGGCAATGTGTGAAGGTTTCAATCCCTGATAGGGTTTTAGGTATTTTCCGGCTTTGGATGCTTCCCTCATGCACCGCCTTCACTACGTTTCAATCCCTGATAGGGTTTTAGGTATTTTCCGGCGCGCTGGGAATTGTGCGGCAACTTGCCGCTGATGTTTCAATCCCTGATAGGGTTTTAGGTATTTTCCGGCTTTAGCCCGCAAAATCGCAGCTCGCAAAACCGTATTAGCGCTGTTTCAATCCCTGATAGGGTTTTAGGTATTTTCCGGCCTTCCTTGGATAGTTGCCAGTGTTCTACTACCGAAGCGTTTCAATCCCTGATAGGGTTTTAGGTATTTTCCGGCTTGCCTTCCCCACATCCGTCTGGCCATACTTTAAATTTGGTTTCAATCCCTGATAGGGTTTTAGGTATTTTCCGGCCCGGCTCTAGTCAGCAGCAAGCTGGCAGATTTAGCTCACACGTTTCAATCCCTGATAGGGTTTTAGGTATTTTCCGGCGTTAAGCGGCCGATTTCTCTGGGTCAAAGTTAAAAGTTTCAATCCCTGATAGGGTTTTAGGTATTTTCCGGCAAATCAATACTTTTTCCGGAAGACGCACCGGAAAAGTTTCAATCCCTGATAGGGTTTTAGGTATTTTCCGGCTTTGTCGCCGGGGGAATAGGGACAGTTGAGCAATCCTGCGTTTCAATCCCTGATAGGGTTTTAGGTATTTTCCGGCATTCCGGCGAATGATGTCATGCTATTGGGGCCCGCGTTTCAATCCCTGATAGGGTTTTAGGTATTTTCCGGCATTTTGATTGCAGAAAGTACAGATCATGATTTATGTTTCAATCCCTGATAGGGTTTTAGGTATTTTCCGGCTTCAGCCAGTCCATCATCATCTTTAAAATATCGGTTTCAATCCCTGATAGGGTTTTAGGTATTTTCCGGCTTGCAGTTTGCAAAGACTTATCTAGTCGGGCCCGAGTTTCAATCCCTGATAGGGTTTTAGGTATTTTCCGGCTTCTTACTCCTCATTCCATTAAAGGTGTCAAACAGGTGGTGTTTCAATCCCTGATAGGGTTTTAGGTATTTTCCGGCTTATTTGACCGTTATCAATGCGGATATGGTAAGCACCAAGTTTCAATCCCTGATAGGGTTTTAGGTATTTTCCGGCGTTGCCTTGCCGCTCTCTAATTCTGCGAGGCATGTTTCAATCCCTGATAGGGTTTTAGGTATTTTCCGGCTTTAAGTTGTATTTGCTCAAAGCCAGGTTGCAATGTTTCAATCCCTGATAGGGTTTTAGGTATTTTCCGGCGATAATCTTGAGTTTTATAAGAACGCTTCAAAAGCAAAGTTTCAATCCCTGATAGGGTTTTAGGTATTTTCCGGCCGGGCTGGTTATGCCCGATATCCGGTGTTAATGCCTGTTTCAATCCCTGATAGGGTTTTAGGTATTTTCCGGGCAAATTCATTAGGCATTTAGAAAGGATAGCCCTGCCGTTTCAATCCCTGATAGGGTTTTAGGTATTTTCCGGCTGTGGAAGTTTGCAAAAGTTGATTCTGGTGGTAATTCTGGTTTCAATCCCTGATAGGGTTTTAGGTATTTTCCGGCGCAAAGTTTTAGGTCGCTTAGCGATTTTTTCGTGTTTCAATCCCTGATAGGGTTTTAGGTATTTTCCGGCTTTTGACCCGGCCCGTGCTTAAATCCACAATTAGGTTTCAATCCCTGATAGGGTTTTAGGTATTTTCCGGCAGAATGGCAACGATAGGGAATTAGAAATTAATGAAGTTTCAATCCCTGATAGGGTTTTAGGTATTTTCCGGCGTGGCACTGGGGGGATATGGCTTTGGCTGTGCGACTGGTTTCAATCCCTGATAGGGTTTTAGGTATTTTCCGGCGCGATAAAAAGGCCGAACTTTAATCGGCTCATCGGTTTCAATCCCTGATAGGGTTTTAGGTATTTTCCGGCTGGTTGGGCGGGGCTTGAGAAGAGCGCACAAGCGCAACGTTTCAATCCCTGATAGGGTTTTAGGTATTTTCCGGCCAAACACCCTGTCAAGGGGAGCAGCAGCAGCATCCAGGTTTCAATCCCTGATAGGGTTTTAGGTATTTTCCGGCTTTGAAAATGTTTGAGTTTTTAGGCGCCGATGGAGTTTTGTTTCAATCCCTGATAGGGTTTTAGGTATTTTCCGGCACGAGAATATCCGCGATCGGTGCATCGCGCATATGTTTCAATCCCTGATAGGGTTTTAGGTATTTTCCGGCGCGACACCAACGAGCGTTTTCGATAGAAGAATGAGCGTTTCAATCCCTGATAGGGTTTTAGGTATTTTCCGGCTGATGCCAATCTATCCCGTGTTTTATTGTTCGCGATGTTTCAATCCCTGATAGGGTTTTAGGTATTTTCCGGCGCACCAAAATTGGCATAATAATTTAGCTCCAAAGTTTCAATCCCTGATAGGGTTTTAGGTATTTTCCGGCATTTTCAAACTCCTTTGCCCAAGCCGAGAAGTTGGTTTCAATCCCTGATAGGGTTTTAGGTATTTTCCGGCTTTTTTCTCGAAAGCGAACCGCTAACTGAGTCGTTTTGCCAAACATGTTTCAATCCCTGATAGGGTTTTAGGTATTTTCCGGCAGGTACAATATCTGTAGTATACCGAGCGCTTTCTTGTTTCAATCCCTGATAGGGTTTTAGGTATTTTCCGGCCCAAGACTTTTGCTCCTGGTGCTTGCAATATTGTGTTTCAATCCCTGATAGGGTTTTAGGTATTTTCCGGCCGCCCGTTCCAGAAGCCAGGGTGTATTTGGTTTTCAAGGTGCAGTTGCGTCCATCTAAAATAAAAGTACCATTCCAGCCTTCGGATTGTCAATACCTTAGTTTCCATACTCACTCCAAAACCTTATCCTGTAAAGCTTTCAGACTTTGCGTCTAGCTTTTTTTCACACGAGGGGCATCAAACTCTTGCTGCACATGAGTTTGAGCCGAAAAATTTGATACTCCGATTTTCACACCTACCCATTGACGCAAACTCAGCAAAAAATATTCTGCGCTCAAGGGCTCTACGCCACCAATACCTTATATCTTACCCTGACAGCAAGCGCACAGCGAAAAAAACCAAATACTGTCTTCCTTGGGTTAGATGACTTTGTTCGGCATGGCGATCGTAACTTAGACTTGAGTCCTAGCCTGCATCAATCTCCTCAAACGATTCCGCCAACCAGAAAGCAAAGCGATTAAAAAACAACTCGGATATATCAAAAAAAATTAGCTCATATTCAACAGCTAACGACTTAGACACTTATCTCTAAAATCTCACGAAAAAGCCCGATAAAAGCTGCCAAGTCGTAGACTTATCAAAATCTCTGCTTGAGAAAATCACAGACAACAACTTATATTTTACCGAAATTGAATCCCCAATTAATTGGTAGGATTGATTTGCCCCAACTTATTCAGCGAAACCTAAACCTTCAACAATAAGCGAATTTTTACCTGCCATATTTGCGGTATTTGCGCTTCGCCGTTCCGAAAAATATTATTGGCGAATAGCCTAAAAATTCCCCAAATTAACTTAAAATCAGTAGAGTGGCATTTACCTTAAAACAACCTATGACAAAAGCCGAAATTAGCACCAAAAACATCACAGTTCCTAACGGGGATTTGCAAATAGCTGCATACCTAGCCCAGCCAACCTCCCCAGGGCAATTTCCCGCAGTAATCGTGATTCAAGAAATCTTTGGCGTCAACTCGCACATCCGCGAAGTTACTGAAAGAATAGCAAAAGAAGGATATGTGGCGATCGCCCCAGCCATCTACCAGCGTCAAGCCCCCGGCTTTGAAACCGGCTACACACCCGAAGCCATCCAAATCGGCAGAGAATACAAAGAAAAAACCACAGCTTCCCAACTTCTCAGCGATATCCAAGCCACCATCGATTACCTCAAAACTCTACCCTCTGTCAAAACAGAAGGTTTTGGCTGCATCGGTTTCTGCTTTGGAGGACACGTCGCCTACCTCGCCGCTACTTTGCCCGAAATCAAGGCTACAGCGTCGTTCTACGGCGCCGGTATCGCCACTCAAACCCCCGGCGGTGGCACCCCCACGATCGCCCGCACAGCAGACATTAAAGGCACTCTCTACGCCTTGTTTGGCACTCAAGACCCCAGCATTCCCTTAGAACAAGTTGACCAAATCGCCGCAGAATTGCAAAAACACAGTATTTCTCACCAAATTTTCCGCTACAATGCCGATCACGGCTTCTTCTGCGACCACCGCGGCAGTTACGACGCTACGGCAGCAGCCGACTCGTGGGTGCAGGTGAAGCAGCTATTTCATCAGCAACTTCAACCAGCTTAGAGAGTGGGAGATGGGGAAATAAGGAGAGTGGGAAATAAGGAGAGTGGGAAAGGGAGAGGGGGAGAGTGGGAGAGTGGGGGAATATCTTCCTTCTTCCTTCAACAACTGTCAACTGACAACTGACAACTGTCAACTGACAACTGTCAACTGACAACTGACAACTGTCAACTGGCAACTGGCAACTAAATTACTGACAACTGACAACTAAACTGACATGAATTCCAAATCTACAGGTTCTCAAAGCGCAAAAGCATCCTTTTCAATGGATGATTTTGCTAAAGCCCTCGAACAGCACAATTACGAGTTCCAGAAGGGACAAGTAGTTCGCGGCAAAGTGTTCGAGTACGACTCAAACGGCGCGTATGTTGATATCGGCGGCAAGTCTTCGGCTTTTTTGCCGATCGAAGAGGCTGCTTTGAGAACAGTAACGGATTTGTCGGAAGTGGTTCCGCTGGACGAGGAACGGGACTTTTTGATTATCCGCGAACAAGATGCAGATGGCCAAGTTACTTTGTCTCTGCGGCAGTTACAAATTCAGCAAGCTTGGGAAGATTTAGTTGAATTGCAGGAAACCGGTAAAGTTCTTCAGGTGCGGGTTTCTGGGGCGAATAAGGGCGGCGTGACTGTAGATGTTCAGGGAATGCGCGGTTTTATTCCCCGATCGCACTTAGTGGAACGCGATAACCTAGAATCGCTGATCGGTCAATCTTTGACCGTTAATTTTTTGGAGGTTGATCGCGAACGAGAAAAACTCGTACTTTCCCAGCGGATGGCCACTCAATCGAATGCTTTCAAGGATTTGCAAATTGGTCAGTTGGTCGAAGGAAAAGTCAGCAGCATCAAGCCTTTTGGCGTGTTTGTGGACTTGGAAGGAGTTAGCGGTTTGCTGCACATCAAGCAAGTCAGCCAAAAATATATTGAGAACCTCGGACAAGTTTTTGCCCCAGGCCAACCCCTGAAAGCCGTGGTGGTTGACCTCGATGAAAGTCGTGGTCGGATTTCGCTTTCTACTCGGGTACTGGAAAATTATCCAGGGGAAATGGTGGATAAAATGGCGGATGTTATGGATACGGCAGAAGAGCGATCGGAACGTGCTAGAAAGACTCTTTCTTAAGTCTTGACAAACTTACCCGTTTACTTGTTTTCAGGCAAAACCAGGAAACGAGTAAACGAGGGAAAATTTAGCAAAAATTGCCCCAATGTGCGATCGGGCTTCATCAGCTATCCAAAAATGTGTTCCCCCGTTGGTACGGCTTAACAGCGGATGATTTGAAGCAAATTTTAAGCCAATTTTCAACATAGTTTCTGAGTGGCAAAATAGTCAGTATTAGCACAATTTAAAATAGAAAGAACAAGTAATGAAAATTCGTGAGGTACTCAAGCGATTATAAGGGGATGGATGGTATGAAGCAAGAATGCGAGGCAGTCATTGAGTCCTGAAGCACCCTGAAAAACCTGGTATCGTAGTTGTACCGGGTAGTTTTTCAGATGAAGTCGCCATTGGAACTCTCAAAAGTATTTGGAAGCAAGCACAACTGGAGGAGGAATAATGAAGGAATATGTTGTAATCTTTGAATGGGCCGGCGCTAACTATTCAGCTTATGTTCCAGATTTGCCTGGTTGTATTTCTACAGGTAAGACACTTGAAGAAACAGAAAGCAATATTAAAGAAGCAATTGAGCTTTATATTGACACGCTCCGAGAGGATGGTCAACTCATCCCAGAACCGTCGCTCAAAACTAAGACAATTTCTGTTGCAGCTTAATTAGCATGAATTTCAATCTTCATTTTCCATTAAACAGTTTTAGCCACAGTCGAAGTTGTTTCAGTCTCAACCTGTGCTTCCACCGGCCAAGCATTTTTCATATCTAGTGCTTGTTTCGGCTGATAAACTGCCAAGTCGAACCAGAAAGTCGTGCCCACATTAACTTCGCTAACTAAATTAATTTTAGTGTGGTGCTTGTCAATAATGTTTCTGACAATAGAAAGACCCAATCCCGTTCCTTCTAAAGTGTGTACTCGGTTTTCTACCCGGAAAAAGCGATCGAATATTGCTTGTTGATCTTCAGGATCTATGCCAATTCCCGTATCAGAAATTTCGATCCGCACTACCGGAAAATGTTTGGCATCCGGTGACAAGTTGTGCTTGACGGATTGACCGTCTTTGTGGGTGGGCGCCTCCGGCTCTAGCAAATACGCTCGAATTGCCACCTTGCCGCCGGACTGAGTAAATTTTAAGGCATTTCCTACTAAATTTGCGAATACTTGCAGCAGCAAATCGTAATGACCTAAAGCAGGTGGCAAATATGGGTCAACTTCTTGCTCTAATTCAATGCCTTTATCCTTAGCATTTAACTGATAAGTCCGCAGGGTTTGTTCGACAGCTTGCGGGAGGTCAACAGCCTCCAAGTGATAAACTCGGCAGGATTCCAGTCGCGACAAGTCTAACACGTCGTTAACTAAACGAGTTAGTCGATCGGTTTCTCGGTTGGCAATTTCTAGGAATTCCCTGCGCTCGCTTTCTAGAAGGTCTTCTCCGTACTCGTGGAGAGTCTCGATAAAAGATTTGATATTAAATAAAGGTGTTCTCAATTCGTGAGAAACATTGCTGATAAAATTGCTTTTAGCCTCATTGAGTTCTACTTCGCGAGTAATGTCCTGCACTGTCATTGCAATGCCTTTGAGACTTTCTCGGTAATTTCCGGAACCTTGATGCTTGGAGGTTTGCTCGTAGAAAGTACACTCTACAGCTAGCGGGCGTTGTGGCTCGGTACAGGTATCTTCCTCATGGCGGACGCAGCTTCTGCACAGCGGTTCGGCACCGGGCGCTTTGTGCAGAATGACTGTAGTTAAAACAATCCGAATTGTACGGTTAACTGGTTCGCTCATAGAGATGCGAAATTCGCCGCCTTCGCGATCGCCCGCAGTTATTTCCTGCAAAGGTCTCGCCAAGTCCTGCTGAACTTCCGAAGGCAAAATGTTCAGAACATTTACTCCGAGCGCATTTTTACCTTCCCATCCAAAAATTCGCATACCCGTCGGGTTAACTAAAATCACCTGCAAATTTGCGTCTAATAAAAGCGCGCCATCAGCAATCGTTGAAACCAATGTTTCTAACTTAGCTTTTTCCGCTGTCAACTCTTCAATATTTTGTTCTTCATAACTTTCGAGTTTCTGGGCCATCTCGTTAAAACTGCCAATCAACTCGCCCAATTCTCCCCCTAAAGGCAGGTCAACTCGCTGCTTAAAATTCCCGCTGGCAATGTTTTTAACCCCGAAGACTAATTGTTTGATAGGCTGAGTAATTGTCAGGGCATTAAATACAGCGCCCAAAATTACCATCACCCAAATGGTTACAAATACTGCTAAAGTGACATCCCTAGTCAGATTTGAAGAGATAACTGCGGCGGGATTTGGGTTAATGCCGATCGCCAAAACTCCCAAATATTTGTCTTCATGAATTAACGGCACAAACACATCGGTAACTTCTCCATCTGGCGTCAAATGCTGCCGTACCAAAGGCAAAGAAGTTAAATTTCTCGCCTCAATATCGGCGAGAAAATTATCGGGAAGTTTGATCTGGCGGCGCAGCGTCAGGGAAGTCTGCACCTCGGATTCCGAAAATGGTATCCCCAGGAAAATATCTCCGGCTTCGTCTGCGTAAAGCATATAGCGGACGCTGGAGGTGCTGCTGTAAAATTGGCGGGAAAAGCGGGCGACTTCGGAGCGATCGTTTTTGGCAATCAGCGGCGCCACATTTGCCGCCAACAGCAGGCCGAGGTCACGGCCGTAACGAGTATCGTTAAGTCGGGCGTCTTGCTGGATAGTATTCACGGCCCAGAATGTCAGGCCGCTCATAATTAACGACACTACGAGGGTAGCACCGGCCATCAGGCGGGTCTGGAGGGTAAAATCCGACCACCAGCGGGCAATAATTTCTCCGATTTTGTTTAGTATGGCCAGCATTTCACCAGTTCAATATTAAAAGCAAGATCAATTCCGTTGGCTCCCGATCGAATTTTCTGCTGCGACTTGTCCGCTACCGCCACCGCAGAGATACCAAACTTCATTGTTACATTTCTACATTGAGATTGCTTGGCTTTCGGATGGCGGCCGATGTCGCAATTCCTAATTTTTCTCCCCCAAAGCTCGGCGACCGATGTCCCGACGGCAGTAGACCCCTTCAAATTGGATACAATCAACTGCTGCATAAGCTTTGGAGATAGCTTGTTCCAAAGTTTCTCCCGCCGCAGTGACGCCCAAAACCCGGCCGCCGTCGCTCACCAACTGCTGGTGCTTCAACTGGGTGCCGGCGTGAAACACTTCTGCTCCTTGGGCTTCAGCTTCCTCGATACCTGTAATAACTTTGCCTTTTTGATAACTTCCAGGATAGCCCCCAGAAGCCAAAACTACGCACACAGAGGCCCCCGACTTCCAGCGAATAGAATATTCACCGAGACGCTGCTGACAGCAGGCCAGCACCAAATCTTCCAAAGGAGTTTCCAGCAGCGACAAAACCGCTTGAGTTTCGGGATCTCCGAAACGGCAGTTGAATTCCAAGACTGTGGGTTCTCCTTCTGGCGTAATCATTAAACCTGCGTAGAGTACGCCCCGGTAGTCGATTTTGCGTTTTTGCAGTGCTGCGAGGGTGGGTTCGAGAATTTCTTCTTGAATCCTTTCCATGAGTTCCGGGGTGACAATGGGCGCTGGGGCGTAGGCTCCCATACCGCCGGTGTTGGCTCCCTTGTCGCCTTCGCCGATAGCTTTGTGGTCTTGGGCCGGCAGCAACGGTTCCACTGTGATGCCGTCGGTGAGGGCGAGAATCGAGACTTCTTGACCTGTTAAGAATTCTTCGACGACGACTCGGATGTTGTCGGTGCCGAATTCGCCTCGGAAAATGGTGTTGATGGCGCTGTGAGCCATTTTGACGGTGGTGGCAACGGTGACTCCTTTGCCTGATGCGAGTCCGTCTGCTTTGATGACTATTGGGGTTCCTTGTTCCAGAACGTATGCTTTGGCTGCTTCTGCGTCTGTAAATACGGCAGCTTTGGGTGTGGGGATGCCTGCTTCGAGCATCAATTCTTTGGCCCAGGATTTGCTGGATTCAATTTGGGCGCCGGCTTTGGTGGGGCCGAAAATCATCATTTTTCGCTGTTGGAAATAGTCGGCGATGCCTAGCGATAGGGGTAATTCGGGGCCGACGATGACTAATCCGATGTTGTTGACCATCACAAAGCGTTCGATGCCTTGGAAGTCGTCGATGTTGAGCGACAGATTTTGACAGCCTGGGGTGGTAGCTGTGCCGCCGTTGCCCGGTACGCAGAATACTTGTTTAATCCGCGTAGATTCTAGCAGTTTTTTTGCGATCGCGTGTTCGCGACCTCCGTTTCCCACAACTAAAACTTTCACAGTATCCTCACCTATAAATTTTGTTTCCTGAATGTGTGATTTTCAGTGTTGGCATCTGTCTATCTGCTTTTTGCAGTGCTGTCAATTATGCCATGCTTGGCGCTAGGGAATTGCTAGATGTGGCACTTTTCTGGAGGAGTGGGCTTCGACGGCTGTTTCTCAATGGCTGGGAGTGTGCAATAATTAAAGACTTTAGGCGCCGATCTTTTCTGGGTTCTGCCTCGATTTAATCATGAAATTAAAACTATTTTCTGGCTTTTAACTCTTCAATTACTGTAATTGAGCCAGGGTCAAATAGCGATAAGATAGGCAGGTTGACTTTGCGGAATTTTACTCAGATGAAATCAAATCAAACCGCTGCGAGTTTGTCTGCCAAATTTAAGCGGGTGGGCGTTGTCGGCGGCGGCCAGCTAGCTTCGATGATGGGGGATGCTGCTAAAGCGCTAGGTATTGAATTGGTAGTGCAAACTCCCTATGCTACTGACCCGGCAGTTTCTGTTGCTGCTGGTGCTGTTTTGGCTGCTGTTGATGATGTTTTGGCTACGGCTCAATTGGCGGCTGGCTGCGATCTTATTACTTTTGAAAATGAGTTTGTGGATTTGGATGGTTTGCGGCCGCTAGAAGAGCAAGGTGTGTTATTTCAGCCGAGTTTGTCGTCGCTTTCTCCTTTGTTGGATAAGTACGTTCAGCGCTGTTATTTACAAGGTTTGGGTTTGCCAACTCCGAGATTTTGGGAATGGGATTGCAGCGCAGATTTGCCCCCGGAATTGTTTAAAGCGGTGGCGCTCGACTTTCGGGCAATTTCTGTTTCTGACAACGTGCAGATTGCAGGAGATTCGGGTGCTGGATCGATCGACTTTCCCTTTGTGGTCAAAGTTCGCCGCCACGGTTATGACGGCCAAGGTACTTTTATTGTTAAGGATCGGGGGAGTTTTGAGTCAATTCGTGCTAAACTCCAAGGTCAGTCTTTGTTAGTGGAAGAGTTTGTGCCATTCGATCGCGAGTTGGCAGTGATTGCAGCTCGATCGGCAACTGGGGAAATTGCGATTTATCCGATCGTCGAAACTCAGCAGCAAAATCAGGTTTGTCGCTTGGTGATTGCGCCTGCTGATATTAGTTTAGATGTGAAAACCGAAGCTTGTGCGATCGCCCGCACTCTCCTCAACAGTTTGCAAGCTGTCGGCGTATTCGGCATTGAATTATTTTCAACCACCGACAATAGGCTGTTAGTCAATGAAATTGCACCCCGCACTCACAACTCGGGACATTTTACCATCGATGCCTGTGAAACTTCACAATTTGAACAGCATTTGCGCGCTGTTTGTCAACTGCCTTTAGGTAATTCGGATCTGAAATGTGCAGGCGCTGTCATGGTAAATTTGCTGGGCTACGAGTCGGCTGAGTCGGATTATTTAACGAAACGAAAACAACTGGCACAAATTAGCGGTGCTTTTGTCCATTGGTATGGTAAGAAAGTATCGCGTCCCGGCCGCAAACTGGGTCACGTTACAGTTGTGTTCGACGCGGACTTGGTGGCTCAGGGGCGATCGCAAGCACTGGCGATCGCTCAAACCGTTGAATCTATCTGGTATGCAAGTTAAATTGCTCGAAGCTTGCCAAAATCTAGTTAGTTGCTGTATATTAAATAAAGGTTCTACTGCGACGTTGGTGACTGCCAATAATGTTTTTTTGATCTATAACTCTTAACTCTCGGGAATCAAGATGTTTGGACAGCAGTAAACTGGGCTTGTACCCAGAAACTTTAAGTCCGAGCCAACGGTGCCCACCTGGTAAAATACCAGGTCAAAAGCTGAGGTAAGACGGCGTTGCGGGGAGCCATTATAATATTGATTGAGATAGGCGCTGTGAAATATGGCTAGCCTATTTTTTTTGAGTAAACGCCTTTACTCATACTTGGAGTTTACTGTAGTTTAGACTAAATAAAGATGAGAAGGGTGACCAAAGAAGAACTAGCCACCGCGGCGGGAGAGAATGAGGGTGAAAAATAAAACCTATCCACTCCCTAAATGAACAGTGAACGATTAAAGGACTTTCGTCAAGCAACATACGAGTTATTAGTAAAAGCGAAAGATGCAACATTCGAGCTGATGGATGCAGTAATGACCACGCCCGAATGCGGCCTGTTTAGCGGAATTTTCACTCAATCCATTATTCAATCGTCAATGGCCAAGCGTCTACGAAGCCTTACAAGACTGTAGGCCAGACCGGAAAAAACTGATGCTGCTTTATCTCCAGCAATTAGAACAGCAAGTACCCGCAGCAGAACATATATTAGTCGCAATCGACCACACTGCATGGGGGAAACAGTCGTGCCAAAACATTAAAATATAGAACCCATGAATATCATCTTAGGCGTAATTATTGGACAAGGGTACAGTACCATTGCGTGGATACCGGAAGCGCAAGGAAGTTGGGCATTACCCCTACTCCATGAAAGAATTAGTAGTGCGTCTTCACCTATACTTCAAGCAGCTTCCCAACTCAAACTTGTCTGTGAACAGAGCATCAATCCAGTCTTGGCAGTCTTAGACGCCCGAATATGGCAATGCCAGTTGGGTACTAGCTATAGCAGATATTCAAGCTGATTGTTTAATGAGAGTCCGAAGTAATGCTTGCTTGTGGTCAGCACCACCAGCCTACAGTGGTCGCGGCAGACCACGCAAGCACGGGCAAAAAATGAGGCCCAACGACCCAACCAGATGGCTCGAAGCGGATGCTGTGATTGAAATTGACGAACAGAAGAGAGTTGGGACAAGTCAGAGTCAGGCAATGGCTTGACTTACATTTTTATCGTGTCCCTGGACAAAGAGTTATCTCAGACAATTGGTTTAAAAATCAGGCTAATTTACTATCCACCTATCACAGCAAATATAACCAAATTGAACGCTGCTGGGCGGCACTTGAACATTAGACCTCTTGCAAAAATAATTAGGACGGGCTCTCCGGCCCATCCCACAAGAGTGATTTTTTCTTGTGGGATGGG
>NZ_JAUBRH010000071.1:0-27335 GCF_036701775.1 Microcoleus sp. N9_A2
CACATTGTTTATACGCCCTTTATTTCACATTTGGGTACACAATGCAAGGGCTAATTGAGAATGGTGCAAGATCTCAGTTAAAACCGACTGAAAAGCTGATAGGAAAAGGCTTTTAGTCCTCTTTAGAGGACTTTCGCTATGAGACAGGGGTTTCAACCCCTGGCGGTTATTGGAAGTGGTGCAGGATGTGAGTTACCACCGATAGCAACGGCAAAAAACCCGGTTTCTTTGGTTTTGATACGATCGCCCCGTCTCTAAACTAAAATAAGAGCTTGTACGACGCGGTGCTGTTTGTTGCCGAAGACGAGAGAATCAATCAAGGACGTGGGAATTTAACGCGAAGATGCCACCCCACTACAATGCTGGTTTCGAGTGGATCAATAAAAATTTCGGTTAAGAAAAAGGAATTACGAGAGAGTAATTATCGCAATTTGCAGTTTGATTAGATTGAGAGTTGGAGCTTTAGTTTTACCTAGTTAATAGCTCACACAATTGTCAAAAAAACGAATAAATTAATCGATATTTATTCACCACTTTTTAACTAAAATTGTTTCTAATCCTTATGCTGTCCTCACATCGAGGTTAAGTCAACTGGCTATGCAAAATATGCACAATTGTGTCCCACTAAGCCATTCAGCTTTTGCCCTGATGTCTAGTGTTTTTGGGAAATAGTTTTAACGTTCTGGACTGGAGGGATTAAACCCCCTAATCCTTTCCTCCCCCCAACTATTGCCGAGGAGTGTTAAGGTTTTATTTGATAATCTTCATCAACACTCAAGGCATCGAACCACTGTAAAATCCGATTCCATGCCCACCACCGATCGCTATCACCAAATTGATGCTGACAACGTTTACTACTGATATGCCCAACATGACCGCCGTAGGCTGTCACCACTAATTCTAAGGCAGGATTGTTCGCGCTAATGGCTTGCAACTCAGAGACAAGAATTGGATCAAACATCGGATCATCCGCTGCATAGAGGATGAAAGTGGGTTTTTTGAGGTGAGGCAAAATGTGTAGAGCGCTGCTAGCCTCATAGTATTCTTCCACAGAGGAGAAACCTAACGGGCCAATTACCAGTTCGTGGTCAAAGCCCCAAATGCTGTTGGCGCGTTCAATAGCTGCAGGATCGATCGCCCCCGGATGCGATGCGGCGATCTGTTTTGCTAGTTTTTTTAACTGTCGCGCGATCGCTTTTTCTAAAAATTTCCCCCACTCATCTTTAACTAGATAAGACAGAGAACGGTTCGAGTCCAAGCTGGGGCAAATCACCGCCGCGCCTGCTAGTTCTGACTCTTCGATCCCTAAGTCCGGCCCCCAATCTGCGATCGTCTGAGCTGATTTTACGGCCCACAAGGCTAATTGTCCGCCCAGGGAATAACCCGTGAACCAAAAAGGCGCGGGACATCCCATTTCTTTAGCAGCGGCAGCAATCCGAACGAAATCTTCACCTTCGTATAGGCCATCAGAAGTCAGGGTGGGAGAGAGTTGGGCAGTTTTGCCGTGAGCTCGCCAGTCAAATAATACCACTGCACAGCCTTGGGCATAGGCTTTACGGCCTAGTAGCTTCAGATACCATTGATTATCCAGATCGCCAGTAATGCCGTAAGTCCCGACAATGGTATATCGAGGATTTTCGGGGATGGCAACCCAGCCAAAAATCGGGACTCCACAGGCGCCAGTAAAGATGTGTTCTCGGTAAGGGGGTTCTGGGTAAGGGATCGTTTTTTCCCAACCGCGACTAGCCCTTAATGCGGTGTACAACGTCATTAATAGGCCGTTGTTCAGCAGCCAAGGTGGAGTATAGGCAATGGTCATAAGCGAATGTCGGAAATGTCTGTCTCGTTGGTGGGATTTTTTTACTTGACCGGTTGGCTATTCTAGCGAATAACCCTGAAAACCGCAATACTTTTTGAGTAAATTCACTCAAGGGCGAAGTCAAGCCAAAATATTAATGGCTATTCATTTGGAACCATTTATTGGCGAATAGAGAAGAATGCCAGCTAACGAGGTTTAGCATATTGTAGCGGATCGCCCAAACTACAAAAACCTGGTTGCTTTCAGAAACAGGGTTTCTGAGTCTTGCATCCCCGCGCAGATGTACAATAGGACGATCGCACTCCCCGACTCCAAGCGCGATCGAGCCCTACACCCTGGCCCAAGTGGGCAACATCAGATAGAACGCAGTAAAAAAATATAAAATGGAAGGAATACAACTATCTTTATTCTCAAACGAGTCAGAACCAATTTCTGCCAAAAAGCAGAAGAAAGCAAAATTAGGGCGCTACGAACGCATCCAACGCGAACTAGAAGCAAATGACTGCGACCCCTACAAGATATTCATTGATATTGAATCTCAGTCACTGCCAAAATCCGACTATACATTTGTCGATCTTTTTTGCGGTGCGGGCGGCATGACCCAAGGTTTATTGCAAGCAGGTTTTCGACCAGTAGCAAGTGTTGAAATTAATGCGATCGCCTCGGCAACTCATACAAAAAACTTTCCCGATTGCCATCACTTGTGCGACGATATAAAAAACTTAAATCCCCAAAAGTTGCTCGCTGAAATTGGTTCGCCCGAAGTTCATGTTGTTGTAGGCGGGCCGCCGTGTCAAGGCTTCTCAGTTGCAGGAAAACGCGACCCCAACGACCCTCGAAATCGCCTCTTTAGAGAGTTTGTTCGCGTAGTCTCTGAAGTACGTCCTTGGTATGTTGTCATGGAAAACGTACCGGGAATATTGACTATACAAAAAGGAGCTGTTAAACAAGCCATTTGCGAGGCTTTTCAGGAAATTGGCTATCCCCACGTTTCCGTTGCTGTTCTTGAATCAGCCGCCTATGGAGTCGCGC
Source organism: Microcoleus sp. N9_A2 (assembly GCF_036701775.1). Taxonomy (NCBI): domain Bacteria; kingdom Bacillati; phylum Cyanobacteriota; class Cyanophyceae; order Oscillatoriales; family Microcoleaceae; genus Microcoleus; species Microcoleus sp. N9_A2. The sequence continues at coordinate 2,852 of NZ_JAUBRH010000071.1, forward strand.
AAATCCGCCCGCGAGCTATTTTTATTGCCAATAGATTCGGGATGCCAAATCCCTATCCGAAGCCGCAATTGTTACCCGAACAATACAAAGCGATTGAGTCAGCAATTGATGATTTACCAGAGTATACTCCCATCCCAGAAATTAACCACGAATGGACTCGTCATTCTGTTGAGTACATGGAAAGACTTGCTAAAGTTCCACCAGGCGGTTCTTTGTATGAAAGCTACGCCGATGCTTTCAAGCGACAGTATCCGGGCAAACCGAGTATGACTGTTAAAGAAAATCACGGCGGCACTCATATTCATCCTTATCTCAACCGCGTTATTTCAGCTCGCGAAATGGCGAGATTGCAAAGTTTCCCGGATTCATTTATTTTTGAAGGTTCAATGAAAAAGGCAATGTGGCAAATCGGAAATGCCGTGCCACCTCGTTTGGCAGAGTGTATCGGTTTTGCACTTATTCCATATTTGACTGATATTGCTTTCAACAAATTTAAGCAGCCTGAAATAATCGTTCTAGCTTCTTAGTTGCTGGCAATGGTTTACCTTCAGCTTGACAACTTTCGATTAGTAAGTCTAGTACCTCTCGCCCATTGTAGATAGCTTCTTCATAAGAATCTCCGTGAGTTACTGGTTGCATTACATCCTCAAATTCAGGCAAAAATACGACAAAGCATCGATCTGCTTCTGACCTTTGGATAACAACTGTATATTTCATGATTAATTCACTTATCGCATTTTTTGTTCTACTTCTTCTAGGGACAAATCGAGAGCTTGGGCAATTTGTTCTGCCGTTAATCCAATTTTTACCAATCGCGGTATCGTTTCTAGTTTAGCTAGCTTTCGCTCAGTTTCAATACTGTCATCCCTATCGTTAACCGGTGTAGGAGTTTCCCTAACTATAGATTCAAATTTTTCCAATTCATATTTTTCGTTATTTTGGGAAGGATTACGACAGAGGTTAATATTACCACCCACCACAGAATTTCCAATGATTTGATAGTGAGAGTTATCTAATCCCAATCTTTCAATAGAAGCACGAAAATTTGACTTATTCAAATCTTCTCCCAACGCTTCAGAAAGAATTTGCCAAAGTGCGTAAGCTTCATCTTTTGCATGACCTCGCGTACATTGATATTCTTTCGCAAGATCGGCGTATTTATGACCGTTGATAACGCCTTTAATAATTGCTCTTTGCAGACTATCGAGGTGCTTACCTGTTTGAGCGAAAACCAGTTCGTCTAAATATCTCAACACCTCTGTTGCGTCCATAGTCTGTTAAAAATTTTACTCTATCCGTCATTATCCGCTATAATCCGCCCCTTGTAAATATTCTTAATCAAACTCCCGTCTTTTTCCGCCATTTTCCGGCACTAAAAAATTCTGACACCTTTGAGATTCGAGGAATAATGTAAAGAAGATTACTCAAAAAAGATGAAGCTATGCTCAAAAAAGTAACAATCCTATGTTTGGCAATGATTGGTTTCTCGACCATTCCTGTATATGCTGAGGGTGTGTTTTCAACTTCCAACTTAAAGATTGCCGATGTCAACATTTCAGTCAACAATGAACGTAAAGTTCTCACTAAAACTGAGGCAAGTACAGGAAAATGGTTAGGTGAACAGAAGTTGGGGCAGTTCTATGGCATGATGTGGGTGCCTGAGCATAATGTTCTTTTTGTAGCAGGTGTTTTAGAGGGTGGAAATCGACCTGTACTGGTCAAAATTAAATCCACTGGTGGCGGCGGGCGGAATATGTTTGCCGTGAAACCAGATGGTGGCCCAGTTTCTGGATATAACTATCGATTGGGTTCGCAGTTCATGCAGGTCAAGAATATGAGTTACAATGGTAGTTTGCAAGTTGACAACGGTTCAGGGGTTGTCTACCGGATTGCAGGTGTAGGTGGTAGTGGATACAATATGTTTGCGCTCGTCAACGAAACAACTTGTCAGAGTCTACCAAATTATCGTTATTTTATGGGTTGCAGCTACTACTAATAGCAGGGCGATCGCATTTTGTCACCTAGTCATTTCTTCAGCAGACACTCCTGAGATGAATGATGTAGATGCGATCGCACTTATTTTACCAGTCATCCAACTAACTCAAGGGACGCGCTCTCTCAGTTAAAATGAAATAGTATGCGTTTGGATTGATAATCCTTGGTATTAATAAGTTTACGCAATCTGCAATCGTTTCCCCAACGTGTGAGGTGCTGGTAGAGGTTTGCCATCTTCTTGATAGAGTTCAATCAATGTTTCTAACAATTCTTGTCCGTGTTTTGCCGCTTCCTCGTAAGTGTGTCCGTGAGTGCAAGGCTGCATGACATCGGTAAACTCAGGCCAACTGACAACAACAAAAAGTCGATCTTCTTCTGACCACTGGATGATGAGACTGTAAGGGCTATTCATTCTTCTATTTCCTTGGGCTTCTGCAAATCGGTTATTTTAATCAGCTTGTTGCTCCTCAACCCTATTTATTGTTAATTCTCAATCCAAGCTTTGAGCAAATATTTTTAATGCTTTGATATCCTCTGATGAGATATTCCCCTCAATTTCCTGATTCTGAAATCGCAGAATTTCACCTCTACCATCTTTCGCAGTAATTGTAAGCGTCTCTTCTTGCTGCCAAATACGATACCGCTCTCCCTCAAGAAATTTACCGCCTTCGGGTATTTGTCTGCCGTAGTTCCTTAAGACTGTTTCCGCAGTTTGCACAATATCGAGACTATATTCATATAACAAAATATCACTAGCAAATTTGGGCATACCTGCTTTTTTTTCCAAAAATTCAAGTAATTCAGCAACAGTCTTCGGAGGTTTTTTGTACCTTTCCGACTGTTGCCGTAATAATCTCACTATTAAGTCCGGGTATTCGTCAAATAGCTCGCTCATAAACTCATCAGGTGACAGCGATTTGATGTTCCAAGGAGCTAAATCCTTTTCTTGGAAATCCGCTAGATTGCTGGTAACAATGACATCAGCCTTGGCTGTTACAGCAGCAGCAAGAACATGACGGTCTTTAGGGTCATTTTTCATGATTTGCTCTAAGCCGACAGGTACTTCAATTATTGCTTCGGGAAAGGCTGCATTGATTTCCGCTTCAAGATTGATTGCTTTCTCCTGGCATAATATCCCTTGGCGGACAAGGTTGCTCATTGCTTCATCTAGGATTTTCTGCGACCAATACGGTAAATACAGACCAGCCTCGGCGGTGGAAAGCAGAGTATCGCGCAGATACATAGGAAACAGGACACAAGCATCGAGGACAACACTAAGCTTAGACATATTAATGTTGGAATTATTTCTATGCCTCGTACAAACCAGCTTCTTCGGTCATCTCGATTAGCCGATCCAAGTGTTTGCGACGTTTGTTGTCTCGATGTTCTTTATATAAAGTTAAATCCTCCAAACGAATACGTCTATGCTTTCCTACTTTGATACAAGGAATTTCTCCCTGGTCTAGTAACTTGACCAGAAATGGTCGGGATACATTCAGAATATCAGCAGCTTCTTGTGTTGTCAGTTCGTGATTGTGAGGTACTAGAGAGATAGCTTGACCTGATGCCATTGCACGCACGACCTGACGCAAAATGCTGTATACTGATTCAGGAATTACTATCTCTTCTCCGTTACTTCCGACTAATTTTGGTTGTGCAAATTCGTGGCTGAGAATCCGATCTAATTTTGCTATTTCTTCTTGTTTTTGTTCGGGAATCAAAACTGACTCAAGCGATGCTTTTTGGTTCAACATAATTAATCTCTTTTTTGATGTGATTGTTTGTGAAGCACAGAGTCAATATGGTGGTATAAGTTGGTATAATCAGCGGTTTAAACCGCTGATTATACCAGACCCCGTTTTATTGGTCAGCAGACAGAATCTGCGATCGGGCACAACCAGTGCAGCTATTGCTGGAAGGGGTATGTAAGTATTTGGCCACCATATACTTGGTTGTTTCCTTCACGATAACACTTACTGTGCTATAAACGCAATATCCGAAACAAACGAAATATTCAAACTCAGAAGAGGGATAGTTTGATCGCCCGAAATTCCCCCTCCCGACTGAAGACGGATGCCGCGCAGAGGTACAATAGGACGATCGCATTCCCCAACTCCCACCGTGATAGAGCGCTACACTTTGCCCGAAATGGGCAACATCTGGACTGAAACCGCCAAACTGAAAACCTGGCTGCAAGTAGAAATCGCTGTCTGCGAAGCTCAAGCCGAACTCGGCTACATCCCCGCCGCCGCAGTCGAAGAAATCAAAGCTAAGGCTAATTTTGACCCCAAACGAGTCCTCGAAATTGAAGCCGAAGTCCGCCACGACATGATCGCCTTCTTGACAAATGTCAACGAATATGTAGGCGATGCCGGCCGCTACATTCACCTCGGCTTAACCAGTTCCGATGTGCTCGATACCGCTTTGGCGCTGCAATTAGTCGCCAGCGTCAATATCTTGTTAGAACGTGTCGAAGAATTGAGTCAAGCTATTCGCTATCAGGCTCAACAGCATCGCAATACCGTCATGGTTGGCCGATCGCACGGAATTCACGCCGAACCCATCACCTTTGGCTTTAAACTAGCAGGATGGCTGGCAGAAGTCTTTCGCAGCCGTGAAAGATTAGTCAATTTGCGATCGTCCATTGCAGTCGGCAAAATCTCCGGCGCAGTCGGAACCTATGCTAATATCGATCCGCGAATAGAAGCCATTGCCTGTCAAAACCTCGGACTCGAACCCGATTGTGCATCCACTCAAGTCATTTCGCGCGATCGACACGCCGAATACGTCCAAACCTTAGCACTGTTAGCAGCATCGATCGAACGTTTTGCAGTAGAAATCCGCAACCTGCAACGCACCGACGTTCTCGAAGTCGAAGAATTCTTTTCCAAAGGGCAAAAAGGCTCATCCGCCATGCCCCACAAACGCAACCCAATTCGCTCCGAAAGACTCACGGGGATGGCAAGAATTGTTCGCGCCAACGCCGTCGCAGCCTTAGAAAACGTGGCGCTTTGGCACGAAAGAGACATCTCTCACAGTTCCGTAGAACGGATGATTTTACCCGACAGTTCTACAGTAACTCACTTCATGTTAGTAGAAGCCACAGACTTAGTAAAACACCTGCTAGTCTATCCCGAAAACATGAAGCGCAACATGAACCTTTACGGCGGGGTAATCTTCAGCCAGCGGGTGATGTTAGCCTTAGTAGAAAAAGGCACGAGTCGCGAAGACGCATACACAATTGTCCAATCTTGCGCTCACGAAGCTTGGAACAAGCCAGGGGGCGATTTCTACAATTTGATTGCTAAGGACGATCGCGTTACTGCTAAAATGACGAGCAAAGAAATTGATGATTGTTTCGATCCGCAGTATCAATTGAGGCACTTAGATTTAGTGTATCAGCGCTTGGGAATTTGAGGATAATTAACAATTAAAAATTAGTTCGAGAAGCGATTTATCTTTCTAGCGTTCTCGCGCTTGTCCGACAGTCCGACAGTCCGACAGTCCGACAGTCCGACAGTCCGCCGGGGGTTCAAACCCCCGTCTCATAGCTAAAGTCGGTTGAAACCGACTGAAAGACTTCTAAAATAGATCAAAATTTTCGACAAATATTTTAGTCCTCTAAAGAGGACTTTCGCTATGAGACAGGGGTTTAAACCCCTGTCGGACTGTCGGAAAAACGCGAAAATCGCTCAAAACATGAAATGCCACAAAAACAAGATAAAACATTAAATTTACAGAACCATGAAAATAAGTAAATTTGCCAAATATTTAATTTTATTCGTATTAGTATTATTCTCAGCAATTAGCCTGCAGCATCCAATATTTGTCCGCGCCCAAGAACCGCCAAGAGTGGAAATTACCCAACCAGAACCAAGCCCGATCGCACCTGAAAGCATTTTCATGAGTCAACTTCCCAGTTGGGCGCGCCTTGTTGACATCCGCAAAGTAAATCCCAACATTCGCCTCGATATCCGCTACGCCACTGCGAACAATTTCTTAAAACGAAAGCTTTACTCTCAAGCAAAATGCGCTTTGAGAAGTTCTGTAGCTCAAAAATTAGCCCTAGTTCAAACAGATTTGGAAAAAATCGGATTAGGTTTGAAAGTTTACGATTGCTACAGGCCTTTCTCTGTGACTAAGCAAATGTGGGAATTTTTACCAGATCCGAACTATGTTGCTAATCCTGCTAGGGGTTCGCGGCACAATCGCGGTGCTGCTGTAGATTTAACTTTAGTCGATCGCACGGGCAAAGAATTAGAAATGCCAACGCCCTATGACGATTTTACCAAAAAAGCTCACGCAGATTATCAAGGCGGCAGCGCGCAATCTCGGAAAAATCGTCAAGTGCTTAAGGATGCGATGAAAAAACAGGGATTTATTGGTATAACAACAGAATGGTGGCACTTTGATTCGGAAGATTGGCAGAAATTTGCGATTCTTGATGTGTCGCTTGGGGCGATTCCTTGATTATAGTAAACGCTTTTGCCGTGAGGGTATATACTATAAGCAGTTTCTTTTCCTGTACAGCTATCTGAAGGAAAGCAATCGCTGGCAGTTATGATAGCTTTACATTCTGTGACCAGCAGGCAAAGTTTATTGGCGCCTATCTACTTAATATAAAAATCCACAGGAGCATTTTATGTTTAGTTATTGGTTTGTGAATCAAAATTTACTAGCTTTGGCAGTTAATAATGCAGTAGACAATAGGAGTATATTAGCTACATTTACTATTTTGTCTATATTAATTTTAATTAGCTGCAGAAAAAGTGTAAGAGAGCAACCATTATCAATTTTACAGACTAATCAAATGAAAGGAATTGCCATCCTGATCATCATTGTTCATCATGTAGGTCTTGTTCTGGGCAGTCCGGGTTATTTATCTCCTCTTGTTTACCTAGGTTTTCCCAGTGTAGCTATTTTTTTGGTACTTTCGGGATATGGAATTTTTCTATCTATTGAAAAAAAAGGATTAAATAACTTTTTTTCCAAAAGAGTAATGAGAGTTTACATACCATTTATCTTAGCCATGACTGGTAAAATTCTAATATTTGATTATTTTATCTTAAATAAAAGAAGTAATGTTGGGGATTCTTTACTCAAGATTTTTTTTGCTCCCTCAACTTTGGATAGGTATATGTGGTTTATAGTATATATTATTTTTTGGTATTGCATTACTTATGTAGTTTTTAGTATGAATAACTCCAAGGAATCTAAAATATTTTATTTATTTATAACGGCAATAGTTGTCGGTATTTCACCATTACCCCACACCTGGCTTAGGAATCCTTTTAGTTTTCCGTTTGGTTGTTGGATAGGGGCAAACTCCCAAATAATTATTGAAAACTTGGAAAATTTACTCGCAGGGAAAAAGCCAAAATTATCTAGTATTTTCGCTCACATAAAAAAACACCTCAATCATTATATTGAAACTTTTACTTTATATCTATCCTTTGGTATGGTATTTTTACATTTATGGGTATGGATGAAATTCCCCAATAGTGCTAATACCCAAATTTATTCTCCTCTCATTTATTCTCCTATAATTCAGGTTATTGCTCGCGCTATTATAGGTATTTCCTTCGCTATTTTGATAATTGGGTTAATAATCTTATTAGGGAAATTCAAAATTCGCTGTACCTTTCTAAACTTTTTAGGCGAAAACTCTTTTGAAATATATCTAGTTCATGGTACATTGCTGAGTTTATTCGAGCTCATGTCAGGAGTGGATTTTGCGGTGACTTTCTTTGTTTATTTCATCATTGTCTGTATCAGCAGCATAGTATTGAAAAAGGTTAGCTCCTTCGTCTCTGACTTATTATTAAAAAATGTTAATAATAGTTAATGTTAAAAATCAGGACTAAAGTCCTTACTAGGAACCTGCACATTTATCGCACTTGTACTAAAAATTCGTATTCGTACCCCCGAAAATTTGAGTCTAGTTGTAATGTGTAATTGCCAGTAACTGGCACTTTTCCAGTCCACTCTGTTTCATTGCCTTCATAAGGATTTCCAGCTAAAAGTTCGCCACCCGGAGTTATAATTTGGGGGAAAACATCTTTCCGATTCCTAACAGTCATAGTTTGACCCTTAGCGGCGCGAATTATGTAAGAATGACTGCCGCCGCCGATAATTCGACCTTTGACGATCGCCTCATCTCCTCCCGGTAGAAAATTAATCTGCTGGTTGACCTTAGAACAACTGCTTTCGGTGCGGTTTTTGGCAATCCAACCAGGCGGATCGGTAATTCGCAGCCAACCGTTTTGTTCTTCGGCGACTGAAACAAAGGTATTATTTTTAAGTTTTCCTACTATGTTGCTGCCCCTTACTTGCGGGATCGATCGCACATTTAGCGGTGGATTCGGATCGCTGACTACAGCCATACTGATTTTGCAACCCGAATTTGGCGGTGTGACAACTACTGGCTCAACTTTTCGCCCAGAGACTCCTGCAACTAGCGAGGATTGAACAGCCGGGGTTTTTGCCGGTTGGGGTGGGGATTTCGGAGATTCTACAGCCGGGGTTTGTGCTTGCAGAGATTTTGGTTGCCGAGATTCAGGGTTGTTCGTGGGCCCTGCAATCTGGTTTCTGGTGGAGGCCGGTGATTCTGCAAGGGGAAGATGGGATTGTTTCATCGCACCCGACTGTATAGTTGCAACAGCCACTCCCACTGCTGTTGCTAGTCCTGCTAAGCTGACTGTGATGATTTGAATGTTGGTAAATGACATAAAAAACTCTCTCTCTCTATACTAATAATTTTTGTTTCGGAGTTGGGGCGATCGCCAGTTAATTTATAGTGGAAATACCTAGTGCGGGCCACAGGGTCAGGATTTGTAGATAAAATTTCAGATCCATAATTGCCGCAATAATTTGAGTCAATATATACTGGACGCCTATACTGATGGTAATCTTGCTCTGGGTTATTTGCGCGCAAATTTGCGAAAGTAAGCGTTCAGCGCGAGGTACATAAAATGTCAAAATTGATTCCTCTGAGATTACAACCGCCTCGCGATCGATTGTTGGAGGAGGTGAAGCAGGAAGTCCAAGCCGGCCTCGCGCAGTCTTTGCACGCTGCTGTGCTGGCTAACCTTGCTCAAGACTCGTCGCCTGTTGGTGTTAACCGCTGTTGGGATGTGGAAGTGAAAGCGGGCAACCGTCCGAGTTTTCGGCTTCCTCCCAAAGCAAGCATTGCTAAAGTGTTCGATCGCGCCGGCGGCAAATTGGTAATTTTGGGAGCCACGGGTGCAGGCAAAACTACGACGCTGCTAGAATTAGCTCGCGTGTTAGTTTCCCGCGCCCAAAAAGATGCTAGCTTGCCAGTACCAGTGCTGTTTGAACTCGGATCATGGAAAGCAGAATCCGGGGCGATCGCCGATTGGTTAATTGCTCAACTTCAGTTCAAATACGGCATCTCTCCTGCAGTGGGCAAAAAATGGCTTGCCGAACAACAATTGCTGCCTCTCCTCGACGGCTTAGACGAAGTAGAAACCCACCGCCAAAATAGCTGCATTCAAGCAATCAATCAGTTTGTGGAAAGCGAATTTAAACCCAAACATTTAGTAGCTTGCAGCAGTTTTGAAGCTTACAAAAACTGCCCCACTAGATTTCGCCTGCAAGCAGCGGTTTTATTGAAACCTTTAACAGAAACTCAAATTCAAAATTATCTGCTAGAAGCCAGAAGCCGCGAACTTTGGTACAGCATTGAGCACGAGCCGGAGTTGTTGAAATTGGCAAAAGCTCCCTTGCTTTTGAGCATGATGGCTTTGGCTTACGACGATATTTTAATTGAAGCTTGGAAGCGCATAACTTCTGCAGAAGAACAGCGCAAATATCTGTTAACTGCCTATATTCGCCACCAAATGACCGGGCAAGTCAAGCAGTATCCCAGAGGTAGGGAACTGCGGCCGGAACAAATTCGCCACTGGCTGGGATGGTTGGCGAGAAGGATGGAACAGCAAGGAATTCAAGAATTTTACCTCGATCGCATACCATCTAGCTGGCTGCAAACAGACGAAGAACAGCGCAAGTATCAGTTTGGAGTTAAGCTGGTTGGCGGGCTGATTTGGGTGATTTTGGGATTAATTTTCACCCTAGTCTCCGGGTCGATTTGGGGATTGATTGCGGGTGCTGCGGCTGCGGTAATTAGTGCTTTGTTGCCGGGAATTCCGGGGATTGAAAGTTTTATGTTGCGCCTCGTGCTGTGGTCTAGCGGCTATATTCCTTGGGATTACCAGCGTTTTCTGGATGCTGCGGGCGATCGACTGTTGCTGCAAAAAACGGGCGATCGGCGCTATCGATTTATTCACGATTTGTTGCAAAAACATTTTGCTGAAATATAAATAATGCAGGAGCTTGACAAAATTAAATAGTTATGATATTAGTCTTGCCAATTATGCACGGTTCAAGTGCCAAATGTACGATCGCATCCTCATCCGCACCCCAAAAGGTTAAGATTCTAATCTGACCCTCCTGCAATCATTGCTTCACGTCCTATGGCAGAAACCCTATTGTTCAACGCCCTCCGCGAGGCGTTAGACGAAGAAATGGCCCGCGACTCCTCTGTATTCGTACTCGGCGAAGACGTAGGTCAATACGGCGGTTCCTATAAAGTCACCAAAGACCTCTACAACAAATACGGCGAACTTAGAGTGCTCGACACCCCGATCGCCGAAAATAGCTTTACAGGCATGGCAGTAGGCGCGGCAATGACCGGATTGCGGCCGGTCATCGAAGGCATGAACATGGGCTTTTTGCTGCTGGCCTTCAACCAAATTTCCAACAACGCCGGAATGCTGCGCTACACATCCGGCGGCAACTTCAAAATGCCGATGGTGATTCGCGGCCCCGGCGGCGTGGGCCGGCAACTCGGCGCCGAACACTCCCAGCGGTTAGAAGCATATTTCCAAGCAGTACCGGGTTTGAAAATAGTCGCCTGTTCGACTCCCTACAACGCCAAAGGACTCTTAAAATCAGCCATTCGCGACGATAACCCCGTTCTGTTCTTCGAGCACGTCCTTCTTTACAACCTGAAAGAAAATTTGCCAGAAACAGAATATTTAGTGCCGTTGGACAAAGCAGAAATTGTGCGATCGGGCAAAGATGTCACCATCTTGACATATTCCAGAATGCGGCACCACGTCCTGCAAGCCCTGCCCGCACTGCTAAAAGAAGGTTACGATCCCGAAGTAATCGACCTAATTTCTCTCAAACCCCTCGATATGGAGACAATTGGTGAATCCATTCGCAAAACCCACAAAGTAATTATTGTGGAGGAATGTATGAAAACAGGAGGCATCGGTGCCGAACTAATTGCTTCGATTAGCGATCGATTTTTTGACGAACTCGACGCACCGGTTTTGCGCCTGTCTTCACAAGATATTCCCACACCTTACAACGGCAATTTGGAAAGACTGACAATTGTCCAGCCCAACCAAATTGTCGAGGCAGTCCAAAAAATGGTAGCTTTGCGAGTATAAATAGTGATTAGTCAGTAGTCATTGGTTGACTGTTGACTGTTGACTGTTGACTGATGACTGTTGACTGATGACTGATGACTGATGACTAAAATCTGCCAACTGCCAACTGCCAACTGACAACTGCCAACTGACCAATGACTAATAATTAAATATGCAAAAACAACGTTCCCTATTAGCCCTAATTTTTGTTTTAATCATCGCCGCTATTACTGTAATAGTAACAATTCCGACGCGGCTGGGATTAGACTTGCAAGGAGGGTCGCAACTCACGATTCAGGTAAAAACTACCCCCACAATTCCCAAAATTGAGCCGGGAATGTTAGAAGCAGTGCGGCGGATAGTCGAAAACCGCGTCAACGGTTTGGGTGTTTCCGAAGCATTAGTCCAAACAGTAGGAGAAGACCAAATTCTCGTGCAGTTGCCCGGAGTAAATGACCCGCAGCAAGCAGAACGAGTCTTGGGCGGCACCGCCAAGCTAGAATTTCTGGAACAACTGCCAGGAACAGAAGCACAATTAGGCATTGAGAGGCAGTTGCAGCAGGAATTGCTGCTCAAACAAACAGAATTGAGAGCTACCCCGAATGAGGCGGCTATTAAAGAAAATCAGGCTGCTTTGAAAAGAAGCAATGAGGCGATCGCCAAACTCTTCAAAAGCAGCGGACTCGGTGGCGAAAACCTCAAAGACGCTCAACCTCAACCCTTGGCCTCTGGGAACAACTGGAACGTTGCTCTTGTTTTCGATACCCAAGGAGGCGAACTATTTGCCCAACTCACTAAAAATTTAGCCGGCACCGGACGCAGTATCGGTATTTTCCTAGACGAAAGAATGATCAGTTCCCCAGTCGTCGGCGTTGAATTTGCCCAAACAGGAATTAGTGGTGGGAGTGCCGTAATTCAAGGCAACTTTACAACCCAAGAAGCCAACGATTTGGCAGTGCAATTGCGGGGCGGCGCTTTGCCGGTGCCAGTCGAAATTGTAGAAAACCGCACTGTCGGCGCTAGCTTGGGTAAAGACAGCATTCAAAGCAGTATTAACGCAGGTATCGGCGGCTTAATTTTGGTCTTGATTTTCATGATTGCCTACTATCGACTCCCCGGCGTAATTGCCAATATTGCGCTGTTAATTTATGCTCTGTTAACTTGGGCAGCTTTCGTGCTTTTGGGCGTGACATTAACGCTGCCGGGAATTGCGGGTTTTGTGCTCAGCATCGGCATGGCTGTGGATGCTAACGTGCTGATTTTTGAGCGCACGCGGGAAGAGTTGCGGGCGGGGAAATCGCTTTATCGATCGGTAGAATCGGGTTTTTACCGCGCTTTTTCCAGCATTTTAGACGGAAACGTCACAACAGTTATTGCTTGTGCTGCTTTGTTCTGGTTGGGTGCTGGTTTAGTTAAAGGGTTTGCTGTAACTCTGGCATTGGGCGTATTAGTGAGTATGTTTACTGCGCTCACTTGCAGCCGCACTCTGCTGTTCGTAGTATTGAGCTTTCCAGCATTGCGGAAACCTCAGTTGTTTTGTCCTAATTTGTCGAAAACTGCTAACAGTTAACAGCTAACAGTTGACAGTTGACAGTTGACAGTTGACAGTTGACTGTTAACTTCTTCCTTCCTTCTTACATTCCGTTACATCCGTTACACAATTCGTTGCCGAACTTCCTTCTTCCTTCAAATTATGAAATTCAGTGTAATCAAATATCGATCGCTCTGGTGGAGTATTTCCGCCGCGGTCATCCTTGCAGGTATAGTATCGATGGCGATTTCTTGGACTCGTCCCGACATCCGCGCACCGCTGCGCCCCAGTTTAGACTTTATCGGCGGCACTCGCCTGCAATTTGAACTCGACTGCACGAAACCGGAAAATTGTAAACCCATCGATCTTGCTGCTGTCCGCGAAATCCTGGATGCCCAAGGTTTGGGCGGCAGCAGTATTCAAGTTATCGGCAAAGAACAGCGAGGTTTATCGTTACGAACGAAAACTTTGGATGTCGAACAGCGGACTAATTTACAAACAGCTTTGAGCGAAAAGATAGGTGCTTTTGCTCCTCAATCTACTCAAATTGATACGGTTGGGCCTACCCTCGGTAAACAATTATTTACTTCAGGATTGTTAGCTTTATTTCTTTCCTTTGCTGGCATTACTATTTATCTGACATTCCGATTTCAGTTGGATTATGCCTTTTTTGCTTTTGTGGCTTTGTTTCACGACGTATTGATTACTGTTGGTGTTTTCTCGTTTTTGGGTTTAGTTCAAGGAGTGGAAGTTGACAGTTTATTTGTGGTCGCTCTCTTGACAATTATCGGTTTTTCTGTTAACGATACAGTGGTAATTTACGATCGCGTCCGGGAAGTAATCAAGCTAAATCCGGGACAGTCGATCGATCAAATTGTCGATGATGCTGTCATGCAGACGCTGGGAAGGTCAATTAACACGACGTTTACCACGCTGCTGACGTTGTTTTCAATCTTTTTGTTTGGCGGCGAAACCCTCAAATACTTTGCTTTAGCATTGATTGTCGGCTTTATTGCGGGTGCGTATTCGAGTATTTTCGTTGCCAGTACGCTACTAGCTTGGTGGCGCAGTCGCACCGGCCACTCCATCCCCGTCCCCGCAGAAGGAATCAACCAGTCAGAGGAAGTTTAATTGACTGTTGACGGTTAACTGTTGATGGTTAACTGTTGACTAACCAATAACCAATAACCAATAACCAATAACCAATAACCAATGACAAATGACAAATGACAAATGACAAATGACAAATAACAAATAACAAATGACAAATGACGAAACTTTTCAAATTGAACTCAAAAGACTTCACAAACTAACAGTTTACGGCCGCTGGTTAACTGTGATATTGCTGTGGATTAGCCTCGGTTCTTTGAGCATTTGGGGTTTGCGGCGCGAAATCGCTTTGTGGTTAGAACACTTCACTTGGGCGGCGGTGCGCTACGGTTTATCTTTTCATCGTTGGCCGACTCTCGGTTTGGGTTTGTGCTTGGGGATGACTTTAGCAGTGCTAACTTGGCAAAGTCGCAATATGGTGCGAGGATTACCCCTGCGGGAAAAACAGGGTTTGGAACAACAAGTTCGCCGCATTCGCCAACAGGGGCCGAGTCATCCTTTGTGGAAGTGGGTTTGCAAAGGTTCGCGGTAGCCGAGGGGCTTTATTCTTTAGTCTCAAGCCAGAGGAACGAAAGTTTGACAAAAAGCGGTTTCAACGGCCGAGTCCCTAACTTTTATTGCTTCTGCCTTCTTCCTTCTGCCTTCTTCCTTCTGCCTTCTTCCTTCTTCCTGACATCCGTTACATCCGTTACATCCGTGACATCCGTTAAATAATCAGTTGCCGAACTGCCTTCTGCCTGACATCCGTTACATCCGTTACATCCGTTACATAATCCGTTGCCGAACTTCCTTCTTCTTTCTGTTGTATCACGCAAAGCGAGGCAAAATCTGTGCTGCGGAAGACTGTTGAAGTGGAATCTCGATCGCAAATTCTGCTCCTTTTCCCGGTTCTGAAAAGCACTTCAATTCGCCGCCGTGTTGGTTGACAACAATTTCATAGCTAATTGAGAGTCCCAAACCTGTTCCTTGGCCGACCGGCTTAGTAGTAAAGAAAGGGTCAAACAACCGCTTCCGAACATCTTCTGTCATCCCAGGGCCGTTGTCAAAAATTTTAATTATTACCTTTTTTTTATCAATTAACTCGGTGCGAATCCGAATCGTAGGAATCAGGCGAGTAGAGTTAGAAAGTGATAATTGAGTCTTTGTACAAGACTGCTTTTGTTCGCCTAATTGCGACTTTTTAGAGTTTTTTTTATCTACATTTTCGTATTTATTAGACTCCACCAGAGCGTAAATTGCATTAACTAAAATATTCATAAATACCTGATTGAGCTGTCCGGGATAGCACTGCACCAGCGGCAAGTCGCTGTATTCTTTGTAAATTTCGATCGCCTCCTGCCCCGGTTTCCCTTTAAGCTGGCTTTGCAAAAGCATAATCGTGTTGTTGATACCGTCGTGAATGTTGACCTGCTTCATTTGAGCTTCGTCTAATCTGCAAAAATTCCGCAGCGACAAAACGATGTCGCGCACTCTTTCTGCACCTTGCTGCATGGAATTTAAGACTTTTGGCAAGTCTTCTAGCACATAATCGAGTTCGATTTTTTCTGCTTCCGCTGCAATTTCCGGTATGAATTCGGGACACTGGTGCCTGTAGATGTCGAGCATCCGCATTAAACCTTGCGTGTACTCTTTAGCGTGGTGCAAATTGCTGTAGATAAAGCCGATCGGATTGTTGATTTCGTGAGCTACTCCTGCTACTAACTGCCCCAAAGAAGACATTTTCTCTGTTTGAATTAGTTGAGTTTGAGTGCGCTGAAGTTCCAGCAAGGCAAGTTCGAGCTGTTGGGCTTGATGTCTCAATTGCGCTTGCGACTCGCGCATCGCTACGGTTGATAACTCGTGAATTTGCAACTGAGAAAGCAGCAGTTGGTGTACGTCTAAAAGTTTGTAAGTTTCCGGTTCTACTTGTACTACAATTGGTTCGTGGATTAGTTCGGGCGATCGCTCCAAAGACTGCCGTACTGCGGTCATAATTGAGGTTTCGCGATCGAGAACCAACATATCAGTTTTAGTAAAGCGGTAGAGTATGAACAAAGGCTGTTGAGAAAATAACTCCAAGCTGTAGGGGCGGCTCATGTGTTCAAAATAACGCCGCCGCGAAATCATCCCTATAAACTTTCCTTGCTGAGTGATGATGATGCCGGGAACTAAAGGGTTTGCTTGAAAAATTTTAGCAACTTCGTCCCCCAGACACTCAGATTCTAGGAGAAAGTCGTACAGGGTTAATTCCTGTAGAGTCGATCGCAAACCAAGCGGCGATTTTAGGGGACTCAACCCGTCAGTTTCATACACTGCTCCCTCCTTTTGTAATTGGCAGTTGCGGTTGGCTGCTAGAGTCTTGCCTGCTATTTAGACTGCCTTTTCAACTCTTTTTATAGCTTAGTCATCAACTTTTCTCTGCTCCCTCGAATCCAGTTAATTCAGCAGGATTATTTTTTGCCTTAAATCGTGCTGGTGTCCCCCGAAACGATATTGCAGGTTAGATTGATTTAACAGCAGATACCCCTTTGAAACCTGACTCTGTATTGAATTTTATATATCCAAGATTTCACTAATCCGAATATAACAGTCATAACTATTTTTAATGTTTGATGACATTAATTTGGTTCAGATGGATAGACATCTGCGACCTGTGGCAGTACATTTCGTATTACCCCTTGCGTAAAATTATATTACAATAAGACAAGAATAGCGACAACTCGGCAGCCGATCGCCCGATTTTAAAATTCAGGCAAAACAGGTTTCCGGCAATTGCCAAGAAATCTCAATTGTCAGCTTTTTTACACAAATGCCGATCGCACTCAACCCGAGGATTGTAATGTAGGTAGTCTTCCAGCCAGGGACAGCCGACGGCGAGCAATTTGTCAAGTTCGGCAGCTTATACTTTAGCCGCATCGACACTCCAAAGCTTCACCGACGAAATTTTTCCCGGCAGATGCTAAAGTTGTGCGATCGCAACTAAAACTCACATTCCACACATCCGCTTGATGTTCCTTAAAAATTTGCAGAAAAGTACCGTCGGGCTGCCAACTTGATATTTAAATTCTGTCGCTGGAAAATCCGAGACGGAGAATCAAGAGGAAGCAGAAGAAAATAATTCTATTTTACCCGACTTTTCCCCAACTTCAACTTCAATTTGAGGAAGTTTGTTTAGTTACGATAATATTTAGATCATTATTATTTCTCCTCCCCCTTGATTTTAGGCAATTCTCATTAGAAACTCTAAGATGTTGATTTGAGGAACCTCGGGGGGTCGGGTTTGGTTGGGCGATCGCACTGAGCTAAATTGAAATGACATTTGAGGAAAGTAAGCGACGGTTTCCATGTGCGGTTTTCCGAACTAGAGGTGGTAACTGTATACACGGCGGGACGATCGTACTTTCAGTACAATGTCAGTATTTCAACCTGTACACCTGTTGAGTCTGAGTCTCTGAGAGTGTGAAAGTCGCTCTCATCCTTTCGTTGTCTGAATTGGAGGTTTTTCAAGGGTGGGGCGGTGCGAGAACCAGAAGCAGACAGTTAACTAAACGGCACAAGGAGACAGGGACAGATGGGATAAGCCCAGAAGCGAGAGAGTGAGAGAATTTTCATCATACCTTCAGAAAATCACGACAGCAGCAGCAATATCACCCAAAAGAATGATTGATTCAAAAAAAGTGGCGTGTTATCTTTCTAAATAATTATATACAAAAATACTTTTACCTAAAAGGAGAACAAAAAATGGACACACCTACAGATCGCGCACAAGAACCAGTCGGGACAAGAGAACTCGAATCAATACCTGTATCTGAAAAAGTTTCTGCCCAAAAAGTTACTGAGGTCAACTTTGAAACGACTCCTTTAGAAACCCCTGCTTATACTCAGCAAAAAGTTAGCGTCGAGGAGGTGAAAATTAACGGCGACGATTTGGTTGCTAAAGTAAAAGAACTGATTCACGAAGGAAATATCCGCCGCATCATTATCAAAAATGAAGAGGGACGGATTTTGGTAGAAGTTCCTCTGACAGTGGGAGTAGTCGGTGGAGTCATCGGTGCGGCATTGTTTCCAGTCATTGCAGCAGTAGGAGCGATAGGTGCATTAGTAGCTCACATGACCATTATCATTGAAAGAACAGAATAACAGAAACTCAGTTGTTAGTAATGTTCCTGTCCGGTTAATATCCCGTAATCAAGCTTGTTGGTAGTGAGTACGACCATCCTCTCTTGATGGATGAGAAAAAACTTTCCTTGATTACTAAAAACTTAATTGTGGTTATTTAACCGGACTTAAACAAATTTCAAGCACAAACTTTCTTTATAAATAGATGGCTAGTAACTGTTACTACTCCCATCTCTTTTCCCCCCATTTCTCTGATGTATTGCCTTCCCACTCCTGCCGTAAAGTTGCCACTTTTAAGAGTGCCATGAATCATCTATAGCCATCCTAAATCATTTGTGAATTTATTACCAGAAAAAATTGGTTTAAAGCCTCTCCCTTAAAGCAATAGTCCGGACAGTTTTCAATCACTAACGGCAGAATGCGGGTTTCAGCCTTCTCAGTGAGGTCAAATGCTAACGGTAGAATGAGGGTTTCAGCCTCGGCCTCAAAAACTGTCCGGAGTATTGTTAAAGGCGAGAAATTAAAAGAAGACGATTCATTACTTCAATTTTCTTCTTTCTAGGTAGAGGTCGCACTCATCTGTCATCTGTCAACTGTCAACTGTCAACTGTCAACTGAATCCCTCCCCTTGATAAGGCGAGGGTTGGGGTGGGCTCAAAAATTTACGACTCATTAAAGATTGCTATATAGCAATCCTCGCATCATTTGTGAATTTCTTACTCCCTCAGAGCGGGTTCGGAGAGGGTTGGGGTGGGCTCAAAAATTTACGACTCATTAAAGATTGCTATATGCTTGCACAGCAAGCATTATAAATAACTTATTTAGCCGATATTCTTTGTTGAAGTCCGGCTAATTCTATTCCTTTGGGGACTGGGGCAATCACTCTGGGGGTAGAGCCTGGTTAATACCTTAACCAGTTAGATTGGATACAAATGAAGGAAAAACCAAAAGTTCTCGA
Organism: Microcoleus sp. N9_A2; assembly: GCF_036701775.1. Classification (NCBI taxonomy): domain Bacteria; kingdom Bacillati; phylum Cyanobacteriota; class Cyanophyceae; order Oscillatoriales; family Microcoleaceae; genus Microcoleus; species Microcoleus sp. N9_A2. Next base: position 21,999 of record NZ_JAUBRH010000071.1, read on the forward strand.
AACTCCCTAAGCAGAAAGCTGTTAAGCATTTAAACTGGGCATTAGCCAAACACCCAACGCTTACACTTGAATCTTGACAGTAAATCGAAATAAGTGATTTAAATGCTCAACAGCTTAGCTCAAGTTTTCAAACCAGAGCATCTCCTACAGACAAATATTTTTTGAAGAGTTGTGGCGAAGATAATTATGAATCCTAACGAAGAAAATAGCTCTAGCCGTGAAATTCATCAAGAAGTTCACACCGATGCAACTAACGGTCACGTCAGTACAACGCGAACCACTACAAATGTTCCGAGTACAACGGCGAAGGCTTCTAAAGAAGCAGCTCATCACCAAGGTTATGTACAGGGTGAAATTGCCGAAAACCACCGCCAAGTTGGAGTCCAAGAAGTCCGTGATAATCAGAATGCTGGTCGCGGGTTACTGTTAGGGATTCTTCTTGCTTCTTTGACAGGCTTAGTTCTGGGCAGTGTATATTACTTCAATCGGGCAGAGGAGGCTCCTACTCCTACTGCTGCTCCTGTGATTGTTGTACCGAAAGCGAATCAGCCTTCAGCAGCACCAGCTCCGACGAGGACTATAGAGAGAGAAAAAACGATCATTCAAAAGATTGTTCCGGTTCCGGTTCAACCAAGTCCAGCTCAAAACGCAACTCCGGCTCCTCAACCAAGTCCAGCTCAACAGGCAAATCCGGCTCCTCAAGCAAGTCCGGCTCCCAATATCAATATTACAATTCCAAATTCACAGCAGCAAGATGCACCCGCTCAGGAAGCAGCGCCGTCTCCATCTTCGTCGTCAAATAATACTAATACTACGATTCCGACTCCGCAGAATGAGCCAGCTTCCACTCCGCCAACTATAGCACCTGAGAGTTCCGCTACTCCATCTTCAACTCAAGATGAGGGCGCTCCTGGAGCAGGTACGAGCGGCGAAACTAATAGGGAAAGCCAGAGCGATTCTAATCCTACGGATACGGCTGTACCTGATAGCAACTCCGGCGCAGAGGGTGCGGCTGGTTCACCGCAATAGAAGTTGGATGTCGAATTAGTCTAGTCCGCCAGGGGTTCAAACCCCTGACTCATAGCTGAAGTCCTTTAAAGAGGACTTTTTTTTATGGTTTAAACTGAGATCTTGCACCATTGTCAATAAGCCTGCTATGGGCGGGATCTCCTGCCCAACCCCTACTCGCCACAAGAAAACTCATTCTTTGTGGAAGAGGCCCGAAAGCCTGTTAAGCGAGAATGGTGCAACATCTCAGACTAACCGGACATTGTGGCTGAACTCAAGAAACCTGGTTTCTGCGATGGAAAACGTTTTAAGATTGTGCCAACCTATCCTAAGAAACAGTTTGGTGAACTAATTTAACTTTCCCTAAAGCCTTCTTCCTGCTGTCAAAGAGTTTCATCACGCCGGAGGAGATGGTCTCGATGACATCGGGAGCGCAGTAAGAGAGAAACTCTTCCGAGGAAATATGACCGGCAAAAAACTCTTGAGCTTTCTTCAAAAAGTTTTCGGTTTCAGAAAAGCCGATAGATTTGATAATAAACGTAGCTACGGGAGAGTTTTTAATATCATAGGGAGATTCTTGATTTCGTCCTATTGCTAACAAATTTAAAACCTCTTTTTCCAACTGAGTTTCTAATGGGTAGGCGATCTGTTTGTTGGGCAAGTAATCCTCCAAAACCGAGGTTTTAAATCCTGGTGCGCGCAATTCTCCCATCATCGTTGAAAGCGGAATATCGCGTCCCAAACGGTAGGAAAGAGCTTCTAAAATGGCGATGGTAATTAGCTTGACCCCCAGATAAAGTTTAGCAACTTCGATATTTTTGCGAGTTCGGGCAATCAGGTTAGCGTAGGTTTCATCGTCCGGCTCTTGCATAAACTGCTGAAAAACCAGTTCTGGTTTGAGGAAGTTTAAAAATCCTTCCATTTTTTGCAGAGATCTGCGATATCCGGCAACAGTATAGGAATTAACATTGCTCAATTCGTGGTTGGTTTCTGGCATCAAATTCCAGGTATTGTCTAAGAAATTAGAGGGATTTCGAGAGGCAAAATTCTCGACATCTCTATTTGCTAACCTGACAGCACGCTTGACAATTTCTACAATTTCTGCATGGCTCCATGCCAAGTTAAAATCGCGGTTCGCACTTACCAAACGCTCGTGCAAAAGTTCGATCGCGCTCAAACCGCTGGGCGAAACGGGACGAAAAGGGATAGTAGCTTCGATGCAAGCTGTTATCTCAGCGATCGTACTAGCTGGCAAAAAAGGCTCCAAAGATTTGGCAGCAATAACGGCACTCAAAAATTCGTTTTGGCCGCCAAACGGAGAGAGAGTCTTGCCGGAAATAAACCCAAATACTGAGGCCACTAGCTGATACATGGCATCGTCGGGCAGTTCGGTTTCATCTCTAATAACTAGCTGATACATGGCATCGTCGGGCAGTTCGGTTTCATCTCTAATAACTAACTGAGATCGCACCTCTTTGACAAAAGGGCAAAGGGCGCTGCTAATATTGAAACTCACGCCGTGATCGACTTGCACGTACACGAGGTCGTGAAACAGGGCAGCCAGCACCTCGATCGGATCGACTGACCCCCCGACCTCAAAAATGTGTTCCGACGTGTGAAAGTAGCGCCAAGGCCCTCTCATCGTTTGAATGATTAGCTCAGCTATCTGCTCCAGCTTGGGAATGTCTACTCGACCTCCCAATTGCTCGATCGAGCTTACCAAGCAATCTAAGCACCGTTTTTGTTCTGCCAAAAGCTCCATTTACACACCTCCAGTGCATTCCCTGATTGTCTTGCGCTTGATTGCATGGTATCAAAACGCGCTGCGATCGTGCCATGATTTGTTACTCAAAAATTTTAAATTTTAGGGTGAAACAGCGAGATGGGGCCAGGGAAAGAGGAAGAGAGGGGAAGAGAGAGGGAGAGCGAGGGAGAGGGAGAGCGAGAAATTAAATATTAAAAATTCGGCCGTTGTGGAGATTCGGGTAACTTGGGCGATCGGTATCATAAATTACAGTAAAAATGACAAAAAGTGGGTAAAAACTTGATGAATTTTTGATGAAATTATGAGGAATTTTTGACAAAAGCTGTGGGTGGGTGGCATTGACACCAGCTTCAAACTGCGGTGGTATAAATACTGCGTGTGGCCTCAGAATAAGATTCGTAGACGTGCTGATAAACCTCTTGATATTTGCACTGATACACTTCAGTTGATTAGCTTTCGGGCAGTTGGTCTAAAGCTTCCGCGATCGCCACTTTAACTGCTGCCTTGGTTTGCTGTCGCTTCCCCCAATCTAACACTAACAGAACTTACGCAACTGTCACAAGTGATACCCTGGCACCATGCAGCACAAAATCAGACAATAAACAGGGGAACATCGGGGCATTTCAGTGGCTGAATTAAATAATTGGACAACATGAATCGAGCTTAAATACCCCCTTAATCCCTTAGTCCCTCTCTGCTGGGACTTCGTATGTTTAGAAGCGATTTAAATCGCCGAATCAACTGTTAGAGCCCCAAATTCTTTAAGAAGTCGGGGATCGGGGTATTGTGTCTTTTGAGCCGTTGCTGACTTACTGCATCCGATCGATCGTCCGATACTGCACCGCCTCCCCCACATGATTTGTTTTCAAGCTTTCATCCCCCGACAAATCAGCAATAGTTCTAGCAACCTTCAAAATTCGATCGCTAGCCCGCGCCGAAAGCCCCAACTTCCGAATCGCCATCTCCAATAAATTCCGAGAAGCATCATCCAACTGACACCATCTGTTAATGTGACTGCTTTGCATTTCCGCATTGCACCTCAAGCTAGTTTCCGACTTAAAACGGTTAGTTGCGAGATCCCGTGCCCGCTGAACCCTCACCCGCACCGGTTCCGACTCCTCCCCCGTCGGCTGTCGCGTAATCTCCTCCGGTTTCAAACGATTCACCGCCACTTGCAAATCAATCCGATCCATCAAAGGCCCCGAAAGTTTTGCCCAATATTGCTCCCTCTTTTGCGGCGAACAAGTACACTGTTGGATTGAATCGCCGTAATAACCGCAAGCGCAAGGATTCGTACTTGCAACTAAAGTGAATTGAGCCGGAAACATCACCGATTGTCTAGTCCGAGAAATCGTCACATAACCATCTTCCAGCGGTTGTCGCAAAAACTCCAAAACATCTCTTTTAAACTCCGTTAATTCATCCAAAAAAAGAATGCCACGATGTGCTAAAGAAATTTCACCCGGACGCGGAAAACTGCCGCCACCTACCAAAGACGGCCCCGATGCTGAATGGTGAGGACTGCGAAAAGGTCGATCGCCCACCAAGCTTCCCTTATCCTTCAACAACCCAGCCACCGAATGAATTTGAGTCACATCCAAAGCTTCTTCAAAAGTCAGCGGCGGCAAAATACCCGGCAAACGCCTCGCTAACATAGTTTTACCGCTTCCAGGCGGCCCCACAAAAATTAAATTGTGTCCCCCCGCCGCCGCAATTTCCAAAGCCCGCCGCGCGTGAATTTGCCCCTTTACATCCTTTAAATCTAAACCCGGAAACCGCGTTTTTGCTAACTGTTCTCGACCGTTTACTTCTACAGGCGAATACACATTAGGATTGTTTAAAAAATCAGTAACTGCAAAAATATTCTCAAAACCATAAACAGATATTCCGTGCACCAAAGCCGCTTCCTGCGCGTTACCAGCCGGTACAACCAAGCCCGAAATACCCATTTTTTGAGCAGCAGCGGCGATCGGCAAAACCCCAGCCACAGCCCGCAAACTCCCATCTAAAGAGAGTTCCCCTAAAAACAAATGATCTCCCAAAAGTTCAGCGCTGACTTGTTCCGATGCTGCTAAAATGCCAATGGCGATCGGCAAATCAAAACTCGGCCCCTCCTTTCGCAAATCCGCCGGAGTCAAATTAATCACAATACTCCGCATCGGAAAAGCATAGCCCGAATTTTTCAGCGTAGCCCTAACCCTTTCCTTAGCTTCTTGCACCGCAGAATCTGGCAATCCCACAACCACAATTTTCGGTAGCCCCCCCGACACATCAGCCTCAACACCCACCTTTACCGCGTCAATTCCAACGATCGATGCACTCCAAACCCTAGCAAGCATTTTTCTTAATCCTTAATTTGCCTGTCCTTGATTCATCATCTATTATGATTAACAATGACTAATGAATATCGGAAGAGGCAAGAAAAACTTTTCCTTGCCTCTTCTTTTTCTCCTCTTCCCTCTCTCCTGCTGGGTCTTCCCTCTTCCCGACATCCGTTACATCCGTTACATCCGTTACATCCGTTACATCCGTTACATCCGTTACATCCGTTACATCCGTTACAT
>NZ_JAUBRH010000072.1:0-27036 GCF_036701775.1 Microcoleus sp. N9_A2
AAAAATCTTCTCTTCATCCCTTGGGTTTGTCTTGGCAATTAGAATAACTCCTTCCCCTACTTATTGAGCCGATACAATTCAGCAATTAACTTAATATTCTGCGGTGTTGGAGTCTTCTGGATTTGCCGGAAATTTAGGACGCGAGTTTTGCGACTCTGAAAGGTTCCACAGCGGTTGCAGCAGCGCACCGCCGATCAGTCCTGCACTAATGCTCATTGCCAATACTACTCCTACGGGCATTTGTATCGATTGAAAAAAGATAAAGTTTAAGGATACTGGGGCGGCGTTTTGCACTGAGATAATGCCGATCGCGCTGGCTAAAATTGCTAATAAAAAACTAATGGCGAGCAGAGGAATTGTTTTCATAAAAGGGTTGACAGGCTACTTATTTAACTAATATAATTGTTTTACAATCTAAATATGTGTTAAAGTTTTATTTGTGCAAATATCCCATTATTTAATAATATACAATAAGACTAGGGAAAAAGTCAAGTAGATGCGGAAAAAAATTAGGAAATTTTTTAATTATTAAAAATTTAAAATAAATAAATTTACCAATCCCAAACTTTAACAAATCCACGTGTATTGCCAATATATAACTAGCTGAGCATTATCGTTGATGAATGTTCAGAGGCTCTACAAGAGTTATCAAAAAGATGTGAGGTGCTCTGCGGGCACCTCACAATCTCAAGCGGTAGAGAAAAACCCCGCGTTGGAATAGGTTGAAATTTAAACAGGTTCTAACTGAGAAATTACCTTTTCCATGTATTGGGCAACTTTGGCTTCTTTTTCCACAGAATTTGTTTCCATGTAAACGCGCATCAGGGGTTCGGTTCCCGAAGGCCGCAGCAATACCCAGCCGCCATCTTCAAGATAAAGTTTAATTCCGTCTTTGCGGCCGATTTCCTTAACGCCAATACCTGCTACTTCTGTGGGGGGATTCTTGGTAAAAGAGTCCAAAACGGCTGCTTTGTGGGCTTCTTCTAGGTGCAAGTCCAAGCGTTTGTTGTACAGGGGGCCGTCGGCTTCTTTAATGGCTTCTTCGACTAGCTGAGAAAGCGGTTTGCCTTCATAGGCGATCGCCTCAGCAACTAGCATATCAGCCAAAATCCCGTCTTTTTCGGGAATGTGACCCAAAACGCTCAAACCGCCAGATTCTTCGCCACCGATGAGCACGGCAGTTTCCCGCATTTTTTCGCCGATGTATTTAAAACCGACTGCCGTTTCGTAGATTGTTAAACCGTACTTGGCGGCCATATTGTCGAGCAAGTGCGTAGTTGCGACTGTACGGACGATCGCCCCAGTCAATCCTTTATTCTTAACCAAGTGACGCGCCAGCAGCAACAGTACAGTATTTGGAGTCAAGACATTTCCCAACTCGTCAACAATACCAAAGCGATCGGCATCGCCATCGGTAGCTAAACCCAAATCAGCCGAATCCTTCTTAACAGCTTCCACCAACTCGACTAATTGTTCGCCCTTGGGTTCGGGCATTCCGCCACCAAACAGCACGTCGCGGTAGGTGTGAAAACTTTCGACATCGCAACCACAGTGTTCCAAAACGTCGTCGAGATAACCGCGAGAAGTCGAATAGAGAGCGTCGTACTTGACCTTCAACTTAGCAGAGCGAATCCGCTCCACATCGATCAAAGTATAAAGAAACTTCAGATATTCGGGTTTCGGGTCAAAAGTGGAGATTTTATCGTTGTGACTGCCTTTCGCCGGGGCATCAGAAGCACCAGCAATATTTGCCACAATTGTATCGGTAATTTCCGGGGTAGCCGGGCCGGCGTAGTCGGGGATGTATTTGATGCCGCAGTAAGGTGCGGGATTGTGGGAAGCGGTGAACATCAGGGCTCCTGCGGAGTTGAGATGCTTGGCGCTGTAAGCGATGACTGGTGTGGGGCAATCTCGATCGACCACAAGCACAGTCCATCCCAAATCTGCCAAGACTTCGGCAGAGGTGCGGGCGAACTCGTCTGCCAGAAAGCGGGTATCGTAGGATACTAGCACTGGGCGGTCTTTGGTGTAAGCGGTTTCTAGGTAACTGGCGATCGCCCGGGTGACTTTTCGCACGTTGGCAAAAGTAAAGTCATGGGCAATCAGTCCCCGCCACCCATCGGTTCCGAACTTGATTTCTGTTGAATTGCTGCTGGCGCTCATTTTATTCACTTCCTTTCGTCCTACTAATCCTACCCGAAGCCATAGCCTTAAAGACGTACTGGCCGTGCTGTTTGTGAGGATCGATCGCCCGTGGGGCCCGCATCAACCTAATCCTATCGTTGTAGAGACAGGCTTCGGCCTCCGGCAGAGGACTCGAAAAACTCAGAGTTGGCAAAATGTGGGAGAGATCAGGCGAGTCACTCGCCAATTCCGGCTTTGAAGGGTAGTTTGCCGATCGAATGGACGACGATCTATTGCGGGCGATTCCCTACGGGATAGCTTCGCTTCACGGGGAAGCTAAAAAACTGAGCGCAAAAAACCGCGCTGGCAATGGCATTAACGAAATGCACATAAATCTGATTCTTATCTCAAATTTTATTCTTTATTTATAAAACCCGATTGTTGAATTTGTTACGGTTTCCTAACAATCGCCAGCCTCAAAATACATTTCTAATTCAGGTAGGGAAATAAATTAACCACAGTCACTGCTCGATCGCGCTGTAAGCTAGCTTCTTTAAGAAGTTAGGGTGATCGATCGAAGCACTCCAAAACAAAGATAAAGTATTTCAAGCAGTTTTTTTGAGGCATACTCGACTTTAATTCTCAGCTTTTAAGACAAAGTAAATTTATTTATAGCCCTCTTTATAGGTCAAAAAAATAACTTAGGATCACGATCACAGGGTGAGGGTGATCCTTCGCACAATAAATAGCGTTATTAACGTGCAGCTTATAAAAGATGCAGGCAGTCTAGCCAAATGGCTTATAGCTTTAAGCGTAATGGCTGATGACTGTCAGCGTACAAATGCAGAAAATTGTAGTTAACAACGTTAAAAATTAGGAGAATCGACCGGGTGCGACTTAATAAAAAAACGAGGTTTATCATGACGGGTATTTCACAAATATCTTCAAAATTTTTACCAGCAGCAGACCAACTTCAACAGGGCGCAAGTCAGGCGTCCCAAGGTATTACCGGATCGGACACTGACAAACTCCCAAAAGCTAAAGGTGTCAGCGTTTCTTCCTTCGCAGTTAGCTGGGCAAAAAAATATTACAGTACAGTTGCGACACGAGAGAACCAAGCGCCACGCCAAATTCTCCCAAGGCTCGATTTAACTAATTTTGAGGGAAATAGAGCTCCAATAGTTGACAAATTGACAGATACCCTGAAATTAGCCAGCGAGATAGCTTGGAGTAGAGTAGAAGCTCTTTTAGGGAAACAAATAGAGCGCCACGCGATCGATAAGAGCTTAATTAATCCTTTAGAAATTTCCGCCGACACTCGCACCTTATATCGGAAAGCAATAGACGCTTATGCGGATAGAGAACCTGTTTTCCGCTTGTCAGTGCTGGTGGGAAAAGATATTATCAAGGTGAGGCGAAAATACTCAGAGACAGATCCGTTAGTGTTGGGATTTGTGACAATGGAGTTTCAATACACTAGCAAAATCTTGTTAGGATGTCTTTCGGAGTCAGAGCGATCGGAATTTGCGCCCTACTTAAAAGTTGTAGACGACTACCTGCACATTCCCTACGGAGAGATTAACGAGGCTGCGGCGAATCAGCCCCCGAATTCTAGAGCTCTATTAGCCGTTCAGCATTTATTGCAGCACACGACTCAGATTGCTAGTGCAGTGTACGATCGAGCTAGTTCCCAGCATCAAGGATACCGCAGCAGCAGCGGGTATTTGAGCGATCGCGAGGTAAAAAATTCTGGTATCAGGGATGTCGAGATTTTTCAAAGCTATTTGTGCTGGTGCGTTTTGGAAGGTAGCATTCACCCGGTACAGCAAGAATTGTTTCCAATTTGCGTGATGTTGTACCCGAAACTTCATGTAAGTTGGGAGTTAGTGCAGGATATGCTGCTGATTTTATTTTGGGAAATATGTGAGCGGCTTCCTGCTGAAGATTTAACGGTATTTGTACCTTACTTGCGTACTTTGACAGAGATGTTTTCCAGGGATGTGTTTGATAATTAGGTAATGGCTAATTGGTAATTGCTTCAAAATTGACCATTTGCCTATTTAAAACTAAAAGCTGCGACTGCCAAACATCCCCAACCAACAATAAAAGCAACTCCCCCCAGTGGCGTAATTGCACCCAGCCATTTGATGTCGCTCAAACTCAGGGCGTACAAACTGCCTGAAAAGATGATTGTGCCGGCAATAAAAGCCCATCCAGCCACTGCAAAAAAGGTTTGAGACTCTTGGGCGCGGCTCAAGAGCAAAGCGACGAGTAATAAAGCCAGGGCATGGTACATTTGATATCGGGCGCCGGTCTCAAAAATGGTTAAAGCTCGATCGCTCAATTGATTTTTCAAAGCGTGGGAGGCGAAAGCACCGCCTGCAACGGATAAACCTCCGAATACGGCTGCTGTTGCTATGAAAATGCGCGTTAGGATTAGCGTTGACATATTTGTTTAATTGGTAATTTGATGCGAGCCGGTCAACCGCAGATATAAGGCAGATGCAACGCAGATACACGCAGATAATTTCATTCTGATGAAAGCTGCGAAATGCAATGCAAGTCTATTACTTTAAATCGGCGAAGGAAAGGTGCGTGGCGCGCACCCTACGTTTATAAGAAAGTCGCTTTTTAACGGATATTTTTACCCTATTTGCGAACTGCTTCCAGCAACCTAGAATAGTAAAAGCTAGTGCTATTCATGGCTGTTCTGTTAATAACAAAGCCGTTGGTTTCTAGGATTTTGATAATATCAGCTTCGCGGTGCTGGTAAGCCCGGGTAGTTTTGCTGGGCCCTGGGAAAAGCTCACCAAATTTTTTGAGGGCGGTAAGTGCTAAGGTTTTGGGGGCAAAACTAAGAATTAGTCGCGATTCGGCGATCGAACTTAGGTGAGCGATCATTTCTGCAGCCTTATTTTGAGGATAGTGGATTAGCACGTCCAAACAAATCACTGTGTGGAATTTGCCGGTTAAAGCTTCCAAATCTTGGGCTGCGAAGGAGATGTTGTAGAGCTTGCCGGGAACTGCTGTCGATCGATCGTAAGCTTCTGCTACCATCTTTTCAGAGATATCGCTAGCGCAAACAATTGCCCCAGCGTCAGCCAGAGGAATGCTCAGAGATCCCACACCGCAACCGGCATCGCAGACACAAAGCCCGGGCAAATTGCCGTCAGCTTGCAGCCATTCGAGGACTGTATCCACCGTTTTCTGGTGGCCGGTGCGGATGTCTAGCTGAACTTTATTGACTTGGCCGTCGCCGTAAATTCGCTGCCAGCGATCGAATCCCGTCGAGTTAAAATACTGTCTAACTATAGTCTTGTCGTCTACCAAATTCATCGATCTGCCTGCTGCTGAGTTATTGCCAACGGTTAGATATTATATAGCAATCCGGTTCGGAAAATGTGCAACTTGCAACAACAGATTTTAGATTGGCGATTTGAGATTTTCGATAAAAAGGGCACATCTAAAATCTCAAATCAATCGGGTAATACCAGTTCGCCGATTCCCACTTTTTCAATTCTTTAATCTAAAATGGTATAACAGGCTAAAAGAGTCGATGCCAAGTCAATTCCTTTGTCGCCGCATTTGAATTCCAGCGCAACAATTGAGTGGCCGATTTGCCAATAATTCCCGAAATTCCGATCGCCCTTCTCGGAGATTCAGTTGCCAGGGCGATCGCACTTTCGGCATCGCAAATTCCCCACTCTACCAAATTCTGAACTCCCGCCAACAGCGGCAGAGTTGTACCTGCCAAAGTAGCAGATTCCAGGGGCGAGTGGTAGTCTAATCTTACCCAAGCTGTACCTTTTCTGACTTCAATTTGTCGGGAATCCCAAGGATAAACACCGTCAGGCAAACCCAAAGGAGCCAAAGCATCGCTCACTAAAAAAACGCCTTTTTGATACCTACCAGCGCGCAGCAAAAAATCTATCATTGTCGGACAAACGTGCTTCCCGTCGGCAATTAAACCGCATTTTACGCCCGGATAAACAATCGCCGCTCCCAACAAACCCGGTTCTCTGTGGTGCAAACTCGGCATCGCATTAAAAGCGTGAGTTACCATTGAAGCTCCCCGCTCAAATGCTTGTTGAGCTTGCTCTGCCGTCGCTTGGGAGTGTCCGAGACTGACGGAAATTCCCAAACTTTGCAAATAGGAAATGACTTCGCCAGTGCTGTCTAACTCCGGCGCTAAAGTAATTATTTTGACAATATCGGCACAATCTCCTAAAACTTGCTTGACATTTTCTATAGTTAGCGGTAGCAAAAACTCAACTGGGTGAGCACCTCGCTTCTGGGGGTTGAGAAAAGGGCCTTCGAGGTGAACGCCGATAATTTCCGCTGTTTTGGCTTTATTGGTTGCGGCAACAGTAGTTTTTGCAGTACGGATATAATCAGCTATAGTCGAGAGCGATCGCCTAAACTTATCCACCGAAGTTGTCACCAAAGTCGGCAAAAAAGCATCCACTCCCTGATTCCACAGAAATTGACAAATTTTTGGCAAAATTTCAATATGCTTGCTTTCTAAATCGGGAAAAGCAAAACCGAGGGCCCCGTTAATCTGCAAGTCAACACCGCCCAGAGAAAGCCAATCGCCTGCTATATCAAGCACGTGCAAATGGGGAGGACAAATCCGTTTAAATACGGCGTCCATCGGTAAAACTTCTTGAATTATTCCCGTTTCGTCAACAGCAAGCATCTGCAAATCCTTGCAACCGGGGAGGCGAGCATTGAGAATATCTGTGGGTGTGGCAGTTGGGGTTGTGGCTTCAGTCATCCGATTTTAGATTTTAGATTTTAGATTTTAGATTTAATATTCGCTACGGATAAATCCGGTGGCTGGTGAGGAGGGGGAGCTTTTTGCTGGCTGCAGGGCTGCTCAGACGGGGGCTGGTGGCAAAATTGCTTTTAAGGGTCAGTTTTGGTACAAAATATCTAAATTTGAGTTAACGCAATCATTTAAAATTAGCATTTATCTGAAATCTGAAATCTGAAATCTGAAAATTGTATGAATCAAGCGACAGTTGGAATTATTATGGGTAGCGATTCGGATTTGCCAACCATGAAAGATGCGATCGCAGTTTGCGAAGAATTCAGTGTTGCTTGCTCCGTGGCGATCGTCTCGGCGCACCGCACGCCTGATCGCATGGTGGAATACGCCCAAACCGCGCACCAACGAGGCTTGAAAGTGATTATCGCAGGTGCCGGGGGAGCGGCGCACCTCCCAGGTATGGTAGCATCTTTAACCCCCTTGCCAGTGATTGGCGTGCCCGTACCGAGCCGCCACCTGCAAGGGGTAGATTCGCTGTACTCGATCGTCCAAATGCCAGCCGGGATACCCGTAGCAACAGTGGGGATCGGCAACGCTAAGAATGCTGGCTTGCTGGCAGTTCAGATACTGGCAGCTCATCAGCCAGAATTGCTAGAGCGAGTTTTGCATTACCGCAAAACTTTGTCCGAATCTGTACTGAAAAAACAAAATCAACTAGAAGAGCTAGGCTATCATAACTATCTCAATCTCAACAAATAATCCATAAACTTTTGTAGTAAGATTGGAAAGTTTTCCGAATATTGCTGAGCTTACTAGCCGTAAAGAGGGTAAAAGTGATTAAAATGACTGTCGGAAAGAAAAAGTCGAAACAAGTCAGGCGGGAGGCTTTAAATTTGCCAGCAGCTAAATTTTTTACGAAAGTCAACAGGTTGAAGAAGTTACCACGGGCGATCGCCCGCCTCACTCCAAGTTGGCAAGCCTGCATACCTTTAGCTGCAATCATCTTCTTGGTGTGGGGATATGCGGCGGTAGCCCAAACAGCTCCCGCGCCAACCACCGAGGAACAATTAGCCAGCCTTAAGGTGGGCATGGATACCATGTGGGTCATGGTGGCTGGGATGCTAGTGTTCTTTATGAACGCCGGTTTCGGTATGTTGGAAACCGGTTTTTGCCGCCAAAAAAATGCAGTCAACGTGTTGTCCAAAAACTTGATTGTTTTTGCGCTTTCTACGATCGCATTTTGGGCGATCGGTTTTGCGTTAATGTTCAGCAACGGCAACGGTTTTATCGGCAGCAGCGGCGGATTTTTTCTGTGGAATGTAGCTGACAACAGCCCCGCCACAGGAGATGCTTATCAAGGCATCTTCAACGCATTAAACTGGACGGGAATACCCCTCAACGCTAAATTCTTTTTCCAATTAGTTTTTGCCGGAACTGCTGCCACAATCGTTTCTGGGGCCGTTGCAGAGCGTATTAAATTCCTTGAATTCTTAATTTTCTGCTTGCTGTTAGTAGGCATTGCTTACCCGATTACCGGACACTGGATTTGGGGCGGCGGCTGGCTGGCAACAGCCGGATTCTGGGATTTTGCCGGTTCGACAGTGGTTCACTCGGTAGGCGGTTGGGCTGCTTTGATGGGAGCGGCATTTTTGGGGCCGCGGCTTGGTAAGTACCGCGACGGCGATACTGTGGCGATGCCGGGACACAACATGAGCATTGCTACCCTGGGCTGTTTGATTTTGTGGTTGGGTTGGTTCGGGTTCAATCCCGGTTCGACAATGGCAGTCGATCCAAATGCGATCGCCCACATTGCCATCACCACCAACACTGCCGGTGCCTTCGGGGGAGTTGCTGCAACGATTACAGCTTGGCTCTACCTTGGCAAACCCGACCTTTCGATGATTATCAACGGCATCCTCGCAGGCTTAGTCGGGGTAACAGCTAGCTGTGCTTGGATCAACATACCCAACTCTGCCATTATCGGCACGATCGCCGGTATCCTGGTAGTTTTCGCCGTAACTTTCTTCGACAACTTGAAAATTGATGACCCTGTAGGCGCAACTTCAGTTCACTTAGTCTGTGGCATCTGGGGAACTCTGGCAGTGGGCTTGTTTGCTGACGGGCCTACAACTGGACTTTATACCGCAGGCCCCGCAGCCGGATTGCTTGTGGGCGGAGGTTTCGGTCAACTCTGGGCGCAGTTGGTCGGCATTATTTCTGTAGGCGGGATGACCGTGCTGCTGAGTACGATTTTTTGGCTGGCACTCAAAGCTTTGCTGGGTATCCGCGTTTCTGCTTTAGAGGAGGCTGAAGGTTTGGATATCGGCGAACATGGGATGGAAGCTTACACGGGGTTTGTGAAGGAAACGAGCTTGGACAACAGAAGTGAGACCAGCTACGGCGGTTATGGTGGGGGTTCTGGAGGCAAGAGTACCAAACTGTAGAGCGTGCGCTTGATCGACCAATTCAGCTTTCCTGTCCTAGATTAGCTATTTATCAGCTAATTCACGCCTTTATTCAGAGAAACCACACTCTGAAATAGCCACTAACTTATGGCTGTCTATCGTTGTGCTCGCGTTTCAATCTTCGATGCGAACGCGGGCATAATTTTATTTTTAGTTTTCGATTGCATGAGATGTGCGCCGATAATTGGTAATTGGTAATTGAGAATCTGTAACTAACGAACTTGGCAAGCTGGTGTATTGATTAGAGTTGATCGGCAATTGCTTTAAGTTCTTCAAGGACGCGCTTGTTTTTGGGATTCCTGCTGCCATCAAGGCGGGCGGAGACAACAGTGATTATTTCTCGTATATCTTTAGCTAAATCCTCGTCACAGCTAGTATTTTCGGTTTGATTTATAATCACTACCTCTGTCCCAAAGTGTTCGCACAAATTAAAAATTAGTTCCGAACCAAATCTCAGCAGTCTGTCTTTGTGAGTTAATACCAACCTTTCTACTTGATTGTCTGCGATCGCCCGAATTAGATGTTGTAAACCCCCCTTACTGTAATTAACCCCAGAACCCACATCATCAATGATTTGGAATTGCCAGCCGTGAGATGCACAAAACAATTCCAAAACTTGTTTTTGTCTGTCTAAATCATCTTTTTGGTCGTGGCTGCTAACCCGAGCGTAAGCTATGGTTAAAGCGCCGTTGGGTTTTAAGCCGAGAAGATGAGCTAGGTCATACCGTCTGTGACCGTTAGCCGTGCGTTCCGGTATTAGCTTGCCTTCGGCTTCCCACCTGCGTAAGGTGGAAGCGCTCACACCTTTAATTTTGGCTGCTTCAGTTATAGTTAATTTTTTCATTTTTGGATTTTAGCATCAGAACTGAGTAAGTTCGATCACTTTTAGATATATTTTTGTGCAGGGCTGCAGCTTTGACAAATCCGATTGCGGTGCAAGAAAGTTTGGTAGGCAGATTTTTTGTGGTAAAGTAGTGCGAAAAAGCAAAGTTCTGCATCGCCGCCCTTGCCCAACACAGCACAGTGCTTGATTCTTACAAGAATTGAGGCTTTAATTGAGCGGTAAAATTTGATGCAGCAATTCAGTGCAAATTATTCGGTGTGAGGCCTGCAAATAGCTTGAGTTTATGGAGAAGTTTGGAGGAGGTAGCAGAAGTAGAACTCATAAATCCCTCTTAGGGATGGAAGTTAGCCGATCGAAAAGTGTTCCGGTTTGGGCTTTGCTATCTTTGGTGACGAACGGGGTACTGATAGTTACAGTCGCTCAACTACTGCTGCAGGGACACAACTTGACAGAAAGCTTCCAGGCGAATGATGCGGTGACGGCAGAAGGCGCCCAGGAACAAATTGACCAACTGGCTACCTCTGCAAACGCAGTGCTAGACGTGCCTGTTGCCGGACCGCGACATAAATGGACTTACCAGCAGTGGGTGACGCAGTTGGGTCGCGAAGCTGAGGCGGCGGCGGCGAATCGACCCTCAAGACTGAGTGTTTTGGCTGGGGATTCTCTCAGTATGTGGTTTCCGACCAAGCTGTTACCAGTCGATCGAATTTGGCTGAATCAAGGCATTTCGGGAGAGACTTCCGTGGGTTTGCTGAAGCGGTTGCAGTTGTTCGATCGAACTGCGCCGGATACGGTGTTTGTGATGATTGGGATTAACGATTTGTTGCGGGGGATCAGCGACGAAGGGATTTTGGACAACCAGCGGCAGATTATTCGCGATTTGCGGTGGGCTCACCCCAAAGCACAAGTGGTTGTGCAGTCGATTTTGCCCCACAGCGGGGAACAAGCTACTTGGGAAAATCGCGATCGCCTGTTGGCAATCCCTAACAGTCGGATTAGGGCAATAAATCGACGGCTGAAAGAAATTGCTAGTTCTGAAAATGTTTTGTATCTGGATTTGTACCCGCTGTTTGCGGATGCTGACGGCAATTTACCAACCGAACTCAGCACAGATGGCTTGCACCTTAACGATCAAGGTTATCTGGTTTGGCGATCGGCCCTGCAACTATTCGATCAGATGCAGTTGAAAAATGAGTCATGAGTCATGAGTCATGACTCATTAGTTAGAAAGATCAAGGATGAAGTAACATTCTCCCCAACTCTCCCCCTCTCCTCCTCCCACTCTCCCCAATTCAAAACTCCCGCCCTCTCCTCGACTCCCCTCTCCGATTACTCTGTTGTCACTGGCTATGTCAAGTAGCGACTGATACATTAAGAAATATGATAGTTAGCTATTTAGTATAAGGTGATACAGAATAACTGTTTGTACAAATGGTGGAATCCAAAAGGCATAGACCATTGGATTGATAGTTGACGAATTTAGATGAGTCCGGCTATACGAAGTCGGGAGGTTGAGGATTGGGGAATTATCTATTGAAGATTTGTTCCGCTAAAACACGGACTTAAAACCAAATAACTATTGCATCTAAAATCCTCGCATCTAAAATCGGCTGGGTCTTCCCGGAAAATTGCTGAGTATGAGAAGGTACAACTAACGTGATCAAAAAAAGTTTAATGATCGGCATCATGGCGCTGTGGCTGTTAAGCGTACCGCTAACGGACAATGCCTTAGCTCAAGATGCTGCTGGTACTGCTGCTGCAGTGGTGCCGAATCCGATCGACAGCGGCGATACGGCGTGGATGTTGGTGTCCTCAGCACTGGTATTGCTGATGACACCGGGACTGGCCTTTTTCTACGGGGGATTGGTGCGATCGCGCAACGTCCTCAACACCATGATGATGAGCTTCGTCATGATGGGACTGATCGGCGTCACCTGGACGCTGTGGGGCTACAGTTTGGCCTTTGATGTCACCGCCAGCAACCTAAATCCTCAAGGGTTTGGCCAAGGGATCGAAAGCTTCATCGGCGGCTTCGACTGGATGTTCTTGAACAAGGTGACGGCGGACACACCAGATCCGATCGGCTACGCACCGACAATACCTCACCAAGTCTTCATGGTGTACCAGATGATGTTCGCCATCATCACTCCAGCCTTGATTTCCGGGGCGATCGTCGAACGGGTAACATTTAAAACCTATTTCTGGTTCGTGCTGCTGTGGTCTACCTTCATCTACTCTCCTTTAGCCCACTGGGTTTGGGGTAGAGGCTGGCTGGGGGCGATCGGAGTTTTAGACTTTGCCGGCGGCACAGTCGTGCACATCAGTTGCGGTGTTTCTGCGGTTGTCGCAGCTTGGGTAATCGGGCCCCGCAAAGACCACTTGAAGAAACCCCACACCCCCCACAACGTACCCTACGTCTTGTTGGGAATTGGGCTGCTGTGGTTCGGCTGGTTTGGCTTCACCGGTGGTAGCGCTTTCGGATCTGGTTCTTTAGCAACAGTGGCTTTTGTCACCACAATGGTTTCTACAGCAGCCGGCGGTTTAACTTGGATAATTGTCGAATGGGTGCTTAGAGGCAAACCGACAGCAGTCGGAATTGCTAGCGGTTTCCTAGCGGGATTGGTGGGCATCACACCTGCGGCTGGATTTGTGCTTCCAGTGGGGGCGCTTTTGATCGGATCGATCACTTCGGTTTGCTGCTTCTTTGCCGTTAGTTGGCGGGCTAAGCTGGGATTTGACGACTCTTTGGATACCTTCCCGATTCACGGCGTCGGCGGAACTGTAGGCGCTATTCTGACTGGCTTATTTGCGACTAAAGCGGTTAACGCTGCCGGAAATGACGGGCTATTTGCCGGGAATCCGGGGCTAATCGTGACCCAGTTTGTAGGCGTTCTAGCTACTTACGTGTTTGCGGCTGTCGGCACTTTTGTGATCCTGAAAATTTTGGAACAGTTTATGGAACTGCGAGTGCCGTCATCTGCTGAAGACAAAGGTTTGGATATTGACCTGCACGGGGAAGAAGCTTACGGTGAGGATTTTGCCGGCGGTTTCAGTTCGTTTGAATCGAGTTCTCCTTTTGCGCCTAAGAAGATTTGAAGCTGATTTTCTGTGGGAGTTCGATCGTGCACAGACTCAGCTATCTGGGTCTCTGGGCTTTTTTTAAGTTTTTTTTTAACGAATCGCGAAGGCGTCTTCGCGGTTCATTCTTTCTTTCCTCGACCTGTGTCGATCGTATAAATAGCATATCCCCTCTTCGCTACTGAGCCAATAATCGCGATCGCACCCCAGGCATTCTAAAATCAAAGGTAATTAACCTAGATTTCAACTCGATACCGCATGGATACTAAAGCTTTTAAACGATCGCTCCAACAGTCTGAAAACTACCACCGCAAGGGTTTCGGACACGAAGCTGAGGTAGCTGGGGTGATGCAGACAGCTTATCAAAGCAGTCTGATCCAGCAAATTCGCGACAATAATTACAGACTGGAACGCGGCGCAGTTACGATCCGGCTGGCTGAGGCTTTTGGCTTTTGCTGGGGGGTGGAACGCGCTGTAGCTATTGCTTACGAGACTCGCCAGCATTTCCCGTCAGAACGAATTTGGATTACTAATGAGATTATTCATAATCCCTCTGTAAATCAGCATTTGCGCGATATGGAAGTTGGTTTTATTTCTGTTGAAAAGGGACTGAAAGATTTTTCGGTTGTCGATAGCGGGGATGTAGTAATTTTACCCGCTTTTGGGGCGAGCGTCCAAGAAATGCAGTTGCTTAATGATAAGGGCTGTAAGATTGTTGATACTACTTGTCCTTGGGTTTCTAAGGTTTGGAATACTGTTGAGAAGCACAAAAAGAGGGATTACACTTCGATTATTCACGGTCAGTACAAGCATGAGGAAACTGTTGCTACGAGTTCTTTTGCTGATAAGTATTTGATAGTGCTGAATTTGCAGGAGGCTGAATATGTCAGCAATTATATCTTGCACGGGGGCGACCGCGATGAGTTTCTTGCTAAATTTAGCAAGGCTTATTATGCTGGTTTTGACCCCGATGTGGATTTAGAAAGTGTAGGGATTGCTAACCAAACTACTATGCTCAAAACTGAGACTGAGAAGATTGGCAAGTTGTTTGAAAAAACGATGATGCGGAAGTTCGGAACCGAGAAGTTGAACGAACATTTTCTCAGTTTTAATACTATCTGCGATGCGACTCAGGAACGCCAAGATGCTATGTTGAGTTTGGTTGAGGAAAAGTTGGATTTGATGCTCGTGATTGGGGGTTTTAATTCTTCTAATACTACGCATTTGCAGGAAATTGCGATCGACAAAACTCTTCCTTCTTATCACATTGATTGTGCGGAGCGCATTTTACCGGGAAATCGCATCGAACACAAGCCTTTGGGGGCAGATTTGGTGGTAACTGAAGGTTGGTTACCGGATGGTAAAATTGTAGTCGGCGTGACTTCGGGTGCTTCTACGCCTGATAAGGTTGTTGAAGATGCGATCGATCGCATTTTCGCGATGAAAGCGGCTGTTGTGTAATTATATTGTTTCGCCACTGCACTCGGAATCATGATTTTCATCAGTGCAGGGCGAGTGTCTCTTTGCGAGTGCGACCGAGACCCTCGCTCGCAAAAAGATATAATTCCGATGTTAAACTAATTTCAAACCATTAATTCTCCCCAATTACCAGATCGCTCGCATTTCTGATTTCTGATACTAAGCTGTCGCGCATTTAAATTGCATATTCGAGGCGGGCGGGACGGCCACCCCACAAAAGTTTAATTGTTTTTTGACATACAGTTTAAATGCCGCAACAGCTTATTCACCCAGGGCGAACGCATCTAAATTTAATGTTAACAGCTTATGGTATATTGGAGAATAATTATTGAGTACCTAAAAAAAAATAATTAGAGTTTACCCTGTATGAAACTCAAGCCTAAAATCACCATTGCCGACCATTTTGCCGACTTAGAAGATCCCAGAATTGAGCGGACGAGACGCCATCAATTAATTGATATTGTCACCATGTCAATTTGTGCGGTGATTTGTGGTGCTGACACATGGGTGGATATCGAAAGTTAGGGTAGCTCTAAATAGGGCTTGCTGAATAAGCCTCAAACCCTTACATCAAAAGACTTTGGCTCCTGACGGCGCTGAGCGTGTGTAAGATTCGCAGCTCAAATTAGTCAAAAGCCGAGCATCGGCATCACTTTCGTAATGTACCGAAAAGTTTACCCAACCCCAAACCCACCATCCAACTTTGACCTCCCCTTCGAGGGGAAATTGTCAGAGGATAATCGTTGGGTAATAATGGCAAAAATAATTCCCTGGTCAGAATTTGAAGCGGAATATGCTCAAAATTTTACAGTCTCTACTGGAGCTCTCGCCTGCGTCATTTAGGATAGCATTAGGGGCATTAATAATTCAATAAAGGTTAGGAACAAGTGACTCCGAAACAGTAGAATAAATAAGAGAAAACCCATACCTACAATACTTTATAGGTATGACTACCTATAGCGATGCTTCAGCATTTGATTCATCAATGTTCGTTCATTTTCGACAAAGAATAGGTGTGAATCTAGTCAATAAAATTAACGAAAAAATGGTTAAAGAGCAGACCGAATTGCCAGGAGAGGAAGTCAAAAAAAAGTCATCATAAATAAGTGAACCCAAAAATCAAGGAAAATTAATATTAGATGCAACTTGTGCCCCAGCAGACATTAAGTATCCGAGCGACTTAGGACTATTAAATCAAGCTGCATGAACATACCGAAAAAATCATAGACGCTCTACACACTCAAAGTCAGTCACCCGTAAAAAAACCAATCACCTATCGAAACACAGCCAGAAAAGAATACCTAACAGTGGCTAAAAATCGGAAACCATCACGAAAACTACGAAGAAAAGGAATTAAAAAATAACTCCAATATATCAAAATAAATTTGGCTCATATCGATGAAATGAGTAAGCTAGAGTTGCTGAGTAAATCTGATTATAAAATGCTGCTAGTAGTCACAGAAGTATACCGTCAACAGTTATCGATGTATGAAAAGAAAGAACAGAGTATTCAGGATAGAATAGTAAGCTTAACACAACTACATATCCGCCCCATCGTCAGAGGAAAAGCCGGGAAATCCGTTGAATTTGGGGCAAAACTGTCAGCGAGTTGTCGTAACGGGTACGTGTTTTTAGACCGAATTATTTGGGATGATTTCAACGAATCTTTAGACTTAAAAACACAAGTAGAAGAATTTAAACGATTCACAGGATTCTATCCAGAATCAATTCAGGTAGATCGCATATATCGAACGCAGTCAAATCGAGCTGGGTGCAAAGAAAAAGGGATTAGAATGAGTGGCGTTCCTCTAGGAAGACCCCCTAAAAATATCAGCAAGTCAAAGAACAAGAAGCAAGCTAAGTCTGAGGAAAGAATTCGTAACTTGATTGAGTGAAAAATTGGAGAAGGTAAAAGAAGATTTAGCCTTGCTAGAGTCATGGCTAAACTTTCTAAGACTTCTGAAACAAGCATCGCCATAAAAGTTATGGCGATGAATCTTTATGCCCTGCTGCGGCAGGATTTTTGGCTTTTTTTAGGTCTATTTCACAACAAAAACCTTTTTTCAGGTTTTCTGCCTTTAACAATTAGTAAAAATTATATTTTATCAAAAAAAATAAGCAAAATCTATCTTTTCAAGGTAATCGCAAATTCACTCATCTTTCTAAATGCTGTTTTCTGACTTTTTCAGCAAGCCCTACATAAAAGCACTACCTGGAATTTATTAAATGGCAAGGTCGTTTGATCCGAGGGACACGAACTGTTATTGGGGTTGGAAAAAGGCAGTTTTGCGGGAACTTACTTTCCGCCTCCCTTCGATGCAGGTAAATTCGATCGCGGGCGCTTCCTCGCCGGTTTTGGCGGGCGCTGGTAATTTACTGGGAGTTAAGGTTTTGCTGGTTGATGACGAGGTTGATTCGCGGGAATTTATGAGGTTTGTCTTGGCAGATTCCGGGGCCAATGTTAGGGCTGCATCGTCTGCTGCTGAGGCGTTTGAGGTGGCTTCGCAGTTTGGGCCGGATGTTTTGGTCAGCGATATCGGAACGCCGGAGGAAGATGGATATTCGCTGCTACGAAGGCTGCGTTATTTGAACACTCAGACAGGGAAATTTTGGGCGATCGCCCTGACGGGTTATGCTAGGGATGAAGACCGCGATCGTGCTTTTTCTGCGGGTTTCGATCGGCATCTGTCTAAACCTGTGCAACCCGATGTCTTGGTAGAGACTATATAGCAATCCTAAATCATTATCCTTACCGCGAACATAAATGTGATTTACCCAAAATCCATCTGTAGGGACTAAGGCCAAGCCGTGTCCCTACAGAAAATCATTTAGGATTGCTATAGTCAAGTTGAGACAGCAAGCGCTAACAACTTAAAAAATTCTATTAATAATTGGGAATTGGTAATTGAAAAGTGGTTAATTGGAATTGGGAATTGTGCTTGTCGTGACGACTTTAATTCTCGTAAAACTCGGTCGTACTTGCCTTCTTCACTACCAATCTATAATGCTGATTTTACCGGACACGAGCTGCTTAACCCGACTGGATATCGACGGAAATCGCTCAACTGAAAAATATAAAAATTTGGATTTTTCAAACTCTTCAAATTCTGCTTGTGGGGCTTTGCTTCTAGCCCGCCTAAAATATGCAATTTCTATGCCGATTAGGTGATTGGTTTGTGTTAATATGCTAAAATATCCAACAACCACGCGGTAATAATTAGGTGGACAAACTTCAGACAGATATAGAGGCAATTTACTCTCAAATTGAGCAATTGCGCCTGGAACGCCAGCAGCTTAGTATTGCCGATGCTGTCCCAGCCGGGGATTCGCCCCAAGCGATCGCCGATGCTTATCGGCGTCACGCGAGGGAAACAGCACAAGTGTCAGCCGAAGTCAAGGGTATAGATGATGCGATTGCGGCTCTGTCTGCTCAACTGAGTCAGAAACAGCAGCAATCGGTAAAGTTGCAAAGAATCACTCCGATGGAGCGGCAAGTTGAAGAAGGCAGATTACTAGCTCACGGACACGCGGAACGGATTAACGAACTGGCGGCGGAACTGGCGGCGGAAGTGAAGGGACTCAAAGCCATCGCCGACCAAATTAGTCCCAGCTACTGGCAGGTTTATTACAAGCCTTTTATTACTGGTTTTAAGAGTATTTCTGTTCCCTACGTGCGATCGGACGGGGATGTTTGGACTATTGTCAATCGAGTAGTTTAGAGAGGCTGCGGGATCAGAAATAATCAGCGCTCAAGACAATTTTTTTCCTGTCCCTATTCCTCAACCTCAACCTCGCAGCAATTGCTTAATAGTGCCGACCAATTCCTGTGGGTGAAATGGCTTGGCGATGTAAGCGTCGGCTCCTTGTTTCATTCCCCAATAGCGATCGAACTCTTCGCTTTTGCTCGAACACATTACCACCGGCAAATTTTGGGTTTTAGGGTCGCTTTTGAGCCTGCGACAGACTTCGTAGCCGTTCATCCGGGGCATCACGATATCCAGAACGACTAAATCTGGGCGGTTAGCCTTGATTTGCTCTAGAGCTTCTACGCCATCACTCGCTACTGTGACGTTGAGTCCTCTACCTTTGAGCAAGTCGGCGATCATCTCCCGCAGAGTTACGCTATCATCAACAACCATAACTGTACTCATAAAGATACACTCATAAAAATACTGGGTAAGTGGGAAACTCAGAGTCTTTAGACCTGAGAGGGGAGGTTCGACGTAGCCCGCGCGAGCCACGACCAGGGCAGTTTTGACTGCCGCGACCATTCAATACGGCCTGCGGGAATTGTGCTTTCAAACTAGCGTGTATTTAGACCTGGGTAACAAACATATTTCCACCTAGTTTCTGCATTGAAACTTTTACGAACTTCTGGTAATGTACCGCTATATATATTACCGTTTTTGTGAAAATTTTAACTTTTTTTCCTGTAGCTGTCTACACAGATTTGACCCGATTATCAGCAAAACTTAGACAGAACTAAGTATCACGCCAACTGTTGACACCCTTGGTTAAATATAACTTACCCACTTTTGTTGACTATCTTACTTTTTATTAAAATTACCGAGAAATCTCGGTTGACAGAGCTAGCTCTGTTTGCTAGTTTATCACTGTTATCTCAAGAATAGCATTTTTGCCTCAAAGTCTGATTTTGTCCGTATCCTTTTCCCTGCTAGCAGGATACCTCAACCAAGGGCAGGGACAGAGCTGTTTGATTCTATTGTAGAGGCAATCTCCCGTGGTTGCCCCCATCTCCCTATCTCCCCATCTCCCCATCTCCCCATCCACAGAAAATGAAACAGCCCTGCATCGTTGGTGGTCAACCTTTCGGTAGACCTCTTGGTCAAGCTCAGATACGAGTATCTGGTGTTTTACTACCCAAAACCGGGAGTTGATTGTTGTAGACAGTATCAAAACCCATTGGTCGAGGCGACGAGGCTTGTCTAGAGCCTTTAATCCCATTCACAACAGTTCCTAAGACAGAAGCACCGGAAATTTTTAGTCCTTCTAATGCTTGAGTGACCAGAGAGCGGTCGGTGCGATCAATCTTCACCACCAACAATGTGCCATCAGTCTGAGCAGCCAGGATATGTGCATCCGCCAGCCCCACCAGCGGTGGAGTGTCATAAATTACTAAGTCGAAAAAGGTTTGAAATTGCTCCATGAGATAAAGCATTTTTTTGGATGACAACAGTTTAATCGGGTCATGGAGATTATGCCCAGCAGTCAGCACGAACAGGTTGTTTTCTTCTGGCGATTTTTGAATCGCGTCGTTGAGGCTGAGGTCTGTGGCGATCACATCCGTGAGTCCGCGCACGTTTGGTAAGCCTAACAACAGGTGAAGTTGAGGCAACCGCAAATCTGCATCTACCACCAACACTCGCAAACCAACACTCGCCGCCGTCTTCGCCAGGTGAAAAGCAATGGTAGACTTGCCATCGCCTTTTACCGCTGAAGTAATCACCAACGATCGCATCGATATCCCTGGACTTAGCAACCGGAGATTCGTATAAAGAGAGCCAAATGATTCTAGAAAATAATAATCTAAATCAGTGCGAAACTTGTTGCGCCCCGCCTGTAACTGCCGACTCTTTGCCGGATCATCGGCAAAATTCTCCACCGCTGGTATACGATGATTCGATTTTTTGGTGATTCTTTTGAGTTTTGGCGATCGGGGTACCACACCTAAGATAGGTAGTTTAGTTCCCCACTTCACCTCTTCCGGCGTGTGGAAAACCCTGTTGAGAACCTCTACAAGAAAACCTACTGCCACACCAAACAGGAGACTCAACACTAATGCGATCGCCAAATTTTTCGTCTTATTTGTAGCAGTCACCGATAAAGGACTGCCCTCTTCATTCGTCATGATCGATGGCTCATTGATGAGCGTCCACGGCGTGTCCTGCTGCCCCACACCTAGCTTCAGCGTTTCTCGTTTAGATAAAAACACCCTCAGGCTCTCTGTCGCCACCCCTAACTCTCGCTCTAAATCCCCATACTGTCGCAAAACTGAAGGCAAGTCTCTGATGGTTTTATTCAGATTATTTTCACTTGTCGTCAGACTCTGCTGCCGAGCTTCTAGCTGCTGGATTTGGCCTGCCACAGTCTTGATCGTCGATTCCGCCTCTTTCTCCAACAAGCGACGCATATTTTTCTGTTTTTCTCGCAAAGACTGCATCGGCGGACTATCTTCACGATATTGGGTAGAACTAACTGCCAGTTGAGTTTCTATCGTCTGGAGCTGACCTATTAATGTTTCATACATTTTCGGATTGATCGCCACTACTCCGGCTGTATTTCCTTGACTTAGCTGTTCCTTAAGATTTTTGTACAACTTCCTCGTTTCAGCAAGCTGCGCTTCCAGAGAAATTTGCTGAGAGCTAATACCGCTCGCTTGATCGGTAAAGCTTTTACTGCTTTGATCTGGCAAGCTCAGATTAGCTTGCTGCCGTAGCAATTGCAATTGCCGCTGGAGCTTATCTACTCGCATCCGCAGCGCTGGGAGCTGGCTGTCAATGTACGCCATACCCCTTGTCGTCTGCTTCAGGCGCTCTTGGCGGCTGTACTCTAGATAGTATTTGGAAACAGTACCTAAAACAGACTTAATTTTAGCCGGGTCTTTATCCTGGTAAGTGAACTCTATAATTTTTGTGCCAGCTTCTTTTCCATCTTTGGCATAGGTAATGCGGCTAATTTTTAACTGATTATTGATTTGCTTATAAGTAATATCTCCATAATTAGCTTGCACTTTCTCTAATAGTGGCATCAAAAGTTTCGGGCTCTTGAGAACTCGCAACAGAGTCGGATAATCTACCATACTGCTGTCTTCGACAGAGGAACCGACTTTGTTAACTTCATCAGCACTAAAATTAGCACTCTGAGACTGAATCAATAATTGAGACAATCGACCTTCAGCCGTGATTGGCTCTACTAAAACCTGGAACCCACCTTGATAGAACCTGTCAATTTGCTTCGTTTTCCACAGTACCAGCGACCCAGAAAATCCGCCCAGCAAAAGTGCGATCGCCACCATAATCCCCATTCTTCTTTGCACTACGGCAAACAGCCAGCCCAAATCCAAAGGCTGTTGCTCATCGCTAGTTTCAGAATTCCTTAGAGAGATACCATGCGCTGCTTGAGGCTGAACTCCATTGCGCTTCGAGGCTGTTGACTGGAAATTATATTCTGTACTCATATTTTTGCTTACTCCTACTGTTAATCCACCATCACTAACAATTTTTATCTAGGCAATCTGATAAGTCCCAAGTTATTCAGGAATGATAGGATCGCATTGCCAGTGCTGGGTAATGCCAGAACGGCAGCAGCGGGACTTAAAAGCAGGTTAACGGTGTCTATTACTCCGGCTGTAGTAGAGCGCCTGACTACAATGATATCTTTACTGCGGACAACGGGGTTGGTCAGCTCATTGATTCCTTGAGCAAAATCAATTTCTACCATCCGCCGAGAAACAGTGCCGTCAAAATTGAGGCGGATGAGTTCCACCGAAGTCTTTTTAGCTCTACTGGTATTGAATCCTCCAGCCGCCATCAACGCTTGGTTCAGGGTGGTGTTGCTTGCCACCTCCACCACTCCTGGCCTGACTATTTCTCCCACCACATTCACTTGAATCCTAGCCGGAGAAAAGCTAGCGTCGGCGATTTGAGATATTTCTGCCGGATTGATTTCCGTCGCAGTCAGAATAACGATGGAATCTCCGTCTTGCACAATCGTATCTTGATTGACATCACCGCTTTCCAAAAGTTGCCAGAGGTTGACGGTAAAGATTTGTTCAGCGCCAGCACTGGTGGGGCGGCGTACTAGAACTTGGCGAATGTCAGCTTGAGGCTTGAGACCTCCAGCTAGCTGAATCGCCCGCGTCACTGTTGGCAGTCCTTGAACGCCTTGGTTCGGGGCGGTATCTCCTCCGACTACGACATACCGCCCCGGTCGGACTACTTCTCCTACCACTGCTACTGTGCGAGCTTGATTGGCGGGGGAGGAAAAGGTAGAAACAGCAATTTGGCGGGCTTCTGCTAGATTCACTGCGGTCGCAGTGGGTACGAAAATGGTATCTCCATCTCGCAAAGTAATATCCACAGGCACATTGCCTGTCTGTAAGTATTCCCACAGATCGAAGGTTGTGATTTGGATTTGACCCACTCCGCCCGCTCGTCGGCGCAGCTCTACCCGCCGAACGTCAGCGATTTGGGTCACGCCCTGAGCTTTTTCTAAAGCTTGCACTAAAGTGGGAAACTGTACGGAAGGGACATTACCTGCTCCTGAGTTGAGGGCAATGGTATAAGAGCCTGGGCGGTTAACTTCTCCTGAAATCCAGACGTTAAGAGGCCGTGTTGCTTGCAGACTAACTGTAACCTGGGGGCGTTTGAGAATCTGTCTATAGGCTTGGGAAATAGCCGTACTTGCTTGTTCCAGAGTCAGTCCTTGGATCGAGATACTGCCAATTAGAGGTAACTGGATCACCCCACCCGCCGGAATCTGGTAGCTGCCACTAAATTGGGGCAAGTCGAAAATATCGACGCGGATGTTGTCTCCGCCTCCTAGAGTGTAAGTACCGCTTGCGTTGGAGGATCTGACTCTCACAGGAGCGATCGCACCATTCCGTAAAGTTGGCTGTTGGGCGATTGTCGGGTGTGGGCAAGCTACATCATTTATAGCTAACAGGCTCAGACCAGTCAGTATGGGGATTATTTGTCTAGGCAAACTTGCGTTCACAATATACAATGTAATTTGATTAGTTACTTTAGCGTAACCTAGTTAGTAAAAAACTGCCAAACTATCGGTTCTAAGTAGAAGGCAAAAGGCAAAGAGTATTCGTCAGAAGAGAAAATACTTAAGTCGCCGGCTTGATAGCTCTGACAATAGACATCTTGCATAATGATTGTGGAGCAGGCATCCTGCCTGTTCAAAAATTGTTTTTTTGGAGATGTCTAATATTGAGAAACGTTTGAAGAGAAAAATTCTGTGTCAGCTAGTCGCCTCGATCAATCACAATCTCAGTCACGAAGAGTCCTGATAATGTGAAGAAACAGCCAAATCAAGAGAAATATTTAAGGTTGGACTAGAAATGAAAGAAATTCTCCGCGAGCCTTTATTTTTGCTAATTCTTGTGGCGATCGCAGTTATTGTAATGATGTTGATGTATCAAGCAGTAGCCAGGGATCAAAAATTCGGAATCAAGGTAGAAAAATTTTTTGGTGGCATACTTCTGTTTGCTATTTCAGGATCGACTGGTGCAGAAGTCCTGCCTTTTAGCAAGTTGCATCCGGCTGTGATGGCAGGCCACGACACAACTATGCCCACTGTTGTCGGACAGATCGTAATTTATGGTGCTTTCCTGTTCATATTATCTCCTCGTCTACGTTCGACGCTGAAAGATTATTTAAAAGCATTATTGATTACTATGACTAGCGATCCGTCTTTAGCGGTGCTTTTATTCATGATATCGTTCTCGGTGTTATGGTCAGATTCTACTGATGTTAGCTTAAAAATGGGTTTAGTGATTTTAGAAACAACTGTTATCGCTATCTACATAGGAAAACAATATAGTTGGCAAGAGCTATATCCTTGGTGGCGCACGGTTAACTTATTCGTTCTATTATGGAGTTTGGTCAAAACTAATGGGGATGGGGCTGGGTGCTGGAAGGGAATATTAGGCCATAAGAACCAGTTTTCATTTTTCATGGCTCAAACATCGATTTTGTGGTTTTTGTTTGCCTTTTACTCCCCGAAGAATCGCCCTTTGGCGATTGTCTTCGGTTTGTTAGCTTCCTTGGGAGTCCAAAAAGGATGTAGCGGGGCAAGTCGAATCTTGGTTGTTATTTTATTGGGTCTTTGGTTTTATCTCAGCGTCATCAAAAAATTGCCGGTTCAGTGGGCTGTCGTTTCAGTCATACTTTTCCTAATCATCAGTATTGGTCTAGCAATTGTGGTGATTAATAATCTGGAGGCGATCATTGTCGATGGTCTCCAAAAAGATATAACGTTGACAGGGCGAACGGAATTTTGGCCACAAATCGTAGAAAAAATCAATGAAAGGCCTGTGTTCGGCTATGGAGTTGCTGGTTTTTGGCAATCTTGGCGCGGTTTGGAAAATCCTGCTCACGGTATTATTGTAGTTAAAAGCCAATTTGTCCCGCCCCATTCTCACAATGGCTTTTTAGACTTAGCCAGCGATTTAGGTTGGGGGGGATTGATATTATTTGTGTTGTCATTTTTAAACAATCTTGTGAAGGGAGTGGTGTATTTAACCCGCGCGCGACTGCCGGAAGCTGGCTTGCCTCTTTTCATCTTGACCTATACACTAATGACAAACCTGACGGAAACAGGTCTTTTTGGGTCAACCAGCATTTGGTTTTGGTACATTGTCATGTCAGTCCGCCTTAGCCTAGACGTTTCAGAAAAGAGTTGAACTGAAAGAGAGCTATTTCAAAAAATCACCTGCTGTGTAACGAATCGAAAATTTATGATATTAGACAAGCTCTTTGCATTTATCGATAGACTCAGCCCAGGACTGCGTAAGGTGATTATCAACACAACTTGGCTGTTTGCTGACAAGATCTTGCAGCTAGGTGTGGGTCTGCTAGTAGGGCTTTGGGTCGCTCGTTACCTACAACCAGAGAGATTTGGCTTGCTCAACTATGCGATGGCGACAGCGGCACTATTTGCTCCGGTTGCTAGCCTTGGGTTGAGGTCGATCGCGATTCGCGACCTATCTAGAGATTCGTCTAATAAGGAAGAAATTCTCGGTACAGTTTTTGTCTTAAAAAATATCGGTAGCTTGATAGCTTTATTTTTAACGGTAGGAACAGTGATTCTGTTGAATCCTACGGAACCCTATACTCAATTGTTGGTAGGGATAGCAGCATTCGTCAGCCTGTTTCAGCCTTTTGAAACCATCGATTTCTGGTTTCAGTCGCAAGTGCAATCAAAATATACTGTTATGTCTGCAAATTCCGCTTATTTAATTATGAGCATAGTGAAAATTATACTCATTAATCTCCGAGCTTCACTGATCGCATTTTCCTGGATGATGGCTACGGAGTCTGCTTTGAGGGCTTTGGGATTGGTGATTGTTTATCAAGTGAATGGGAATCAAATACTAAGGTGGCGATTCAGCGGGAAGCTGGCGGTAGAAATGCTCCAGCAAAGCTGGCCGCTGATTTTGTCGGAATTTATGATCTTCATTTATATGCAGATCGATCAGATCATGATGAAACAGCTTAGTAGCGCTGAAGAATTAGGACTGTATGCAGCAGCAGTCAAAGTTTCTGGACTATGGTATTTTGTGCCTCTGGCTATAGTCGGCTCTGTTTTTCCATCGATTGTTAAAGCTAAAGACATTGGTGAAACTGTTTATAATGACCGCCTGCAAAAACTCTTATATTTAATGGCTGTCATATCATATGCAGTGGCAATTCCTGTGACGCTGTTTGCGGAGCCGATAGTGAATATTCTGTATGGAAAAAACTATCTTGGTGCTGCTCCCTCTTTAGCAGTCCTGATTTGGGCTGGGCTGTTTGTTTGTGTGGGAAGCGCCAGAAGTACATGGCTAATCACGGAAGGGCTGTTGAATCTTTCGGCCGCTACAACCGCTGTGGGTGCGGTGGTTAATATTATTTTGAACTTGATTTTAATTCCCCGTTATGGTGGTTTGGGAGCAGGTATTGCCACTCTGATTGCACAAATGGCGGCTTCTTATGTAGCTCACGCATTTTATCCGGAAACTAGAAAGATGTTTTGGATGCAAACGAAAGCTATTTTTATGATCGGTATTATCAAAGAAATACGTCAATTTTTATCTACGAAATAAACAAAATTGATGGATATATAGCAATCCTAAATCAGTTTCAATAACTTCCAGGCGTTTCGCCTCTTAATCAATGTCACTCTTGCTCTGCCTCGCCGGAGAAAATCGAGGCTCTTCCTCCGGACCTGCGTTACCAGGAAGATCCTGGTAACGAGTAGAATCATTTAGGATTGCTATAGCAGATGTTTAAGGAAGAAGGCCCTTCGATTGAGTTTATCCTGAGCGGAGCGGTGCCCTGCCCTTCGACTACG
The DNA here is from genome assembly GCF_036701775.1 of Microcoleus sp. N9_A2. Lineage (NCBI taxonomy): Bacteria > Bacillati > Cyanobacteriota > Cyanophyceae > Oscillatoriales > Microcoleaceae > Microcoleus > Microcoleus sp. N9_A2. The sequence goes on from NZ_JAUBRH010000072.1 coordinate 26,840, forward strand.
CTCAGGAACCGCGAGTTGCTATAAGTTTGAGAAAATTCACAAAAAGCAACAAAAATATTGTATATTTAATCTGTGTTATCATACCTAAGGAATGAAAATTTAATAACATCAGCGATGTATAATAAATGAGTGAATATGAATAGGTTTAGGTTTCGGTAGATATGTCAAATATTATACCTACTTGGTTCTTTTTATGT